>CAZKWG010000268.1:0-8920 GCA_964556105.1 uncultured Enterobacterales bacterium
GTCGAGTCCATCGCCGCCGCCCTCGGCGATCCTGCGCTGGCCGCGGTCATCCGCGAGGACAACGGGATCGCCCCCGACCAGCAGCCCGCCGTCGGCGTCGTGTTGGGTCTGCCCGCGAAGGGTGGGGCCGAGCCGCCGGGGGCCGTGGTCCTGAGCGTCTACGGCAGCGGCGCGGTGCGCCGTCCGGGGGAGGCCGAGCTGCCCATGGCCGCCGGTCAGGATCTGCCCGAGGGCTCGGTGGTCTGCACCGCCGAGCGCTCCTACGCCACCGTCCGCCTCGCGCTCGACCTCGAGCAGCGCCGACACGACGACGTCAATTTGTTGCCGCAGACCTGCATGACCGTCGATGCCACCAGCTCCAGCGCCGGCCAACGCAGCTCGCTGGTCTCCGTGACCCAGGGCTCCGTCAGCGTGCAGGACGCGCGCGCCATCGGCGCCGGCACCGTCACCGTGCGCACCCGCGACGGCCTCACCAGCGGTCAGAGCGGCGGCTTCCGCGTCCACGTCGAGGGCGCCGCGACGCGCACAGAGGCGCTGTACAGCCCTGTCTCTGTGTTGGGTGGCGGCGCCGAGGTGCGCATGGCGGCCGGCGAGGGCAGCCGCCTCCGCCAGGGCCAGGTGCCCGAGCAACCCACACCCCTGCTTGTACCCGGCGCCCCCGTCTCGCCCGACGAGGCCGCGCGGCTGCGCGTCCCAGAGTTCCGCTGGACCGCGGTGGACCGCGCGCTGGGCTACCGGGTGGAGATCGCCGCCAGCCCCACCTTCAACGACACCGTGCTGGTCGAGGAGTCCGCCAGCGCCGTCTGGGCGCCCGAGCTGCTGCTGCTGCCCTTCCGCGTGCCCGGCCTGTGGTGGCGGGTCGCCAGCATCGATCGCACCGGCTTCATCGGCGTCCCCAGCGAGCCGCGCAGCCTCAGCTTCCCGCCGGGGGTTGGGCCATGAGCGTGGCCGTGGACGTGGCTCTGCTCGAGGAGATCGAGATCCCCGGCGTCGCCGCCGACGTGCAGCGGCCTGTCCTCGGCGCCGCGCGCACCCTCTACGTCGAGGACGCGCGGCTCGACGTCCCTTTCGGCGCTCAGGCCACCCTGGTCTGGCTGGACGATCCACTCCTGGTTGTGATCGAGGACCAGACCTTCGCGGTCGTCGCCGACGCGCTCGCGTTGGATCTCGGCGCCTGGCGCACCTGGGGCGAGCGGGCGCGGGTCGGCGTGCTGGCGCCGGTCTACCTGGTGTCTGCCGGTGATGCCACGGGCCTGAAGGGGCCGCTGCTCGGCGACCCTGGGCTGGAGCTCGCCGTCAGCCTGCTGGCGCGGGATCGCCTCGCCCTCGCCGCGCTCGCGGGTGGGACAGCCCCTCTCGGCGCCTCTGCGCGTCAGCTCGGCTACGAGGCGCCCACCTGGCATGCCGGTCTGGCCGCGCAGCTCGAGCTGGGGCGGGTCGGGCTGCTGGCCAATGTCGAGACGCGCGGGGTCCCCGAGACGGATCTGGCCGAGGACGGGCTGGACGACGCGCTCTCCCTGCGCGCGGCCGGCACGGTGCAGGTGCGAGAGGGTCTCAGCGTGAACGCCGAGCTGCTCACGTTGTCTCCGTGGGCGGGGCTGGAGGGCGCGGCGGCCCCGAGCGTGGAGCTGCTCGTCGGGGCAAAGCTAGATAATCTAGCTGGCCAGGATCTACAGATCGCGCTGGGTCGTGGCCTCACCGGCGGCATCGGCGCGCCGGCCCTGCGGCTGGTCCTGGCCGTGGGCACGGCGGGGGCGAGCGGGAGTCCCTGAAGCAGGGAGGCTCCGTGGCGAAGCAAGTAGCGTATCAGGCTATCTTTCCGAGTCTTCCAGGGCGCCGGCTTCGCGTAGCAGCTCGACGTCGAGAAGGTCTTTCGGCCTCCCCGACGCGCGCTTGTTGGCGACGAGATCCCTGCGCCCGATGAACGGAAGACTCAACCCCGCGAGCTCGATCTCTACGCGATGCGCCCAGACCTCGTCGAAGCCAGGTCCGCTGATGTCGTTCAGAACGTCGATCCGCCTTGGCGGAAGTCCCATCTGGTACACAGTCCCCTGCCGCGCGAGGTCTTCTATGGAGAGACCGTGATCGCCCAGGGGAGCTCCAAAGGTGCGCAGCGCCTGATGTACGCGCGCGGCGTTCTCCACGCTGGGTTTGACGAAGATATCCAGATCGCCGGTCGCACGGACGACCCCGTGGACGGCGAGCGCGTGACCTCCCACGACGACGAATTCAGCGCCGGCCTCCTGAAGAGCGATGAGGAGGTCGAGAAAATCTTCGTTGAGCTCCCCCCCAACCATCACGCAACCGTCGAACGAAGGACACGTCCGGGCATCTCGGCGCGCGTGTAAGTGGGGAGAGGTCTTCCAGAGAGCAGCCAGGCGTCGCAGGTCACCGCCCACACCGCGGCGAGCCGCTCGGACGGGGTGGTGGCCGCGACGGGCGCAGGACACGATGGGGTCTCGACAACGAAGCTCCAGGTCCGACGACGGAGGGCTGCGCGGGCTTCTCGTGCGGATTCGGTCGATGCCATGGGCGTGTCCTAACGCTCTCAGCCGGCCTGGACAAGGGATGACGGGTCTGTCTGGATCTCTGCGCGGCAAGCGCCGTTTCCACCGCCGCGTCCGAGCGGCTCGCCCACGCGGTGGATGTGCCGCGGAGCGCCGGCCGAGCTCACGGCGCGGCGGGCGCGGTGGCGGTCAGCGTGGCGATCTCCGAGGCCGCCCCGCGGGCGTCGATGACCTGAACGCCGAGATCGTAGGTCGCCCCGAAGCGGGGCGCCTCCTCTTCGCCCAGCAGGAGGGCGATCCCCCAGGGCTCCGTCGTGACCGGCGCGGGCGCGCTGCTCTCGCGCGCCTCCTCCCAGGTGGGGGCGTCCGCGATCACGGCGCCGTCGGCGTCGGCCTCCAGCCAGAGGCGGACCGTGTACGCGCCCAGGTCTCCCTCCGCGTCGTCGAGGATGGCCTCCAAGGTCCACCAGTCCTGACGCATGCCGACGGTCGGCATCTCGCCCGGGGCGCTCGATCCGCCCTCGATCTCCCAGATCCGGTGCTCCAGGGTGAGCCCGTCCAGGACGGGCGCTGTGTTGGGTGGATCGGACGTGTCTACAGGAGCGCCGGTGTCGGCGGGCGCGGACGTGTCGGCGGGCGCGGACGTGTCGGCGGAGAGCGGGCTGGGCAGCGTGCAGGCGAGGAGAAACAGGAACATGGGCACCTCCTTTTCCCTCTCAGGGTGACCCCGCAGGCCGCGCGCCGCCATCCAGCGGCGTGGATCAAGTTCTGTTGATCCACGCGCCTGGGTCGCCGCGGCTATGCTGATCCACATGCAGGAGGATCTCCGAGCCCGCCGCCGCGCCGTAGAGAGGCTGCTCGATCAGGTGATCGATCTGGCCTTTCCGCTCCACACCTATCCTGAGCTGAAGCGCCTCTTTCGCGCCCGCTGTCACCTCTTCTACGAGGGGCTCTACCGGGGCGGGATGCGTCGGGAGCGCGTCGCGCGGCTGGCGGGCCTCACGTTGCAAGGGCTGCACAACCTCGGCGCCGTCCGACCGCCCTCGCTGGAGGGCGCGGAGGGGGAGCGCCTGCTGCTGCGCCTGCTCGAGGGGGCCGGCCCGGCGGGCTGTGAATTCCGAGCCCTGGCGGAAGCGTACGAGGCGCGGAGCTCCGATGACGGCGGGCTGGAGGAGGCCCTGCACCGGCTGGTCAAAGAGGGTCGGGTCGCGCGGCTTCCTGGCGCCCGCTACACGCTGCGGCCCGAAGACGGCGGCGTCCTGCTCTCGGTCAGCGGTCAGGCGGCGCTGCTGATCCTGCAGGCGGCGGGGCCGGCGGGGCTCACGCGGGCGGCGCTGCTGGCGGCCCTGCGGGAGCGCGGCCTGAGCGGGGGCGAGGCGGCGCTGGCGGGGCTGCTGGCCGAGGGAGCGGCGCGGGAGGAGCGCGACCGCGTCGTGGTCGATCCTGGGCAGCAGCTCGCCTCGTCTGGGACGCTCTCGGCGGCCCGCGCGCTCTCGGCGGTGAGCGCCAACATCCTGGACGCCTTGCGGCAGGAGCAGGGCGCCGGCCCGTCGCTGGCCAGCGGCTGGAGCCTGAGCCTGCCCGCCGACCCGGAAGCCCAGTGGGCCCTGCTGGCCGAGCTGCGGGCCCGGACGGCGGCCTGGGCGGACGAGGCCGAGCGTCACGGGTTGGGTTCAGCCGTCGAGACGGTCGAGATCTTCCTCGGCGCCGCGCGCGCCAACCGGAGGTAGCTGTGTTCCCAATCTTCGTGACGATCTGTGTGTGGTTCTTCGGGTGGGTCCCCGGTCAGGAGGGCGCGTCGCCGACGGAGGTGGTCGACGCGGGCCTGGGGCCGTCGGGCGTGCAGATCAACGGGAACGTCAAGGCGCGGCTGCCGACGCTTCCGCGCTGAGGAGGAGACCTGCTCGAAGACCCGGTCGAGCTCGGCGACCATCGCGCCGAGCGCCGCCGCGGGCAGAGCCCGCCTCAGGGTTTGTCCCCGGCGCCCAGGATCCAGCGCCCCAGGCGCTCGACCTCGACGTTCACCAGGCCCGCGCCCTCCAGGATTCGACGCATGTCGTCGGGCCCGAAGGGCCGATCGTGGCCGGCGACCACGGGCATGGGCCCCTGGGCGGGCGCGACCGCCAGATCGCTCACCACCACGCGCCCCCCGGGCCGCAGCGCCCGCACCAGCTCGGACGCCGCCCGCGCCGGGTCGGCCAGGTGGTGCCAGACCGCGGCGCTGATCGCCCGATCCACGCTCCCGTTCGGCAAGGGCAGCGCGAAGCCGTCGCCGAGCGCGGCCTCTACCCGGTCGCTCAGGCCCGCCGCCGCCACGTTGCGCCGGAGCTGATCGAGCATCTCGGCCGACACGTCGAAGGCGAGCACGCGGCCCTGCGGCAGGTGTCGGGCGATCAGCAGGCTGTGGAAGCCCGAGCCGCAGCCAGCGTCGAGGACGCGCTCGTGGCCCTCCAAGCGCAGCAGGGCGAGGATCCGCTCCTCCGGCTTGCCCATCCGCCACTCCAGCAGGGCCCGCAGGGGGCTGGTCAGGAACCAGGCGGCGAAGCGTCCTTTCAGACCGGAGAATTCAGGTGTGGTCGTGGGGGTCATGGCGTCGCTCCGAGGTTCACCTGCTCTATAATGTGCAATTTTCGAGACGAGAGAGGCGTTGATCGGGACACCCTGTCTCGATATTCGAGACAGATGAGATCGCTGCTCGACGACTTCGACGACATCCGGCTGCGGGAGCTCGTGCTCTTCGACCGCCTCGCCGAGCTGGGGACGCTCACGGCCGCCGCGCGCGAGCTGCAGGTGCCCAAGCCGACCGCGAGCCGCTGGCTCGCCGCGTTGGAGGCGCGCATCGGCGTGACCCTCGTGGTGCGGGGCGCCCGCCGCGCGGGGCTCACCGAGCAGGGGCGCGCCTTCCGGCAGCAGCTTCAGCCCGTGCTGGTCGGGGTGCGAGCGCTTCGAGCCGCGGGCCGCGCCCGTCAGGCCGGCGGCACGCTGCGGGTCTCGGTGCCCGTGCCGCTCGGCAGGCTGGTCGGGGGCCCGGTCATCGCGGAGTTCAAACGTCGCCTGCCGGCCGTTCGCCTGGAGGTGCTCTTGCAGAACGAGCGGGTCGATCTGGCGCGCGACCGCATCGACCTGGCGATCCGGGCGGGGCCGCTGCCCGACTCGGCGTGGATGGCGCGTCGCCTCGCGGACATCGCGCTCTGGCTCTACGCTGGGCCCAACGTAGAGCCCCTGGCGCCGCCCTGCCTGATCGCGGCCCCCGGCGACGAGGCCCTGCTGAGCTCCCGGCGACCCGACCTGCTCCCCGCGGCGGTGGTCGTCGATGATCGCGCCGTGGTGCGCGACGCGCTGCGGGCGGGCGCGGGCGTGGGCATCCTGCCGGCGTTCCTGGGCGAGCCCCTCCGCGAGGCGGGGGAGCTGGTGCGCCTCGACGAGCTGCCTCTCTCCAACATCCGCGTCCACGCCGTCTTCGCCCCGGAGCAGCGGGACGACGTTCGCGTCCGCGTGCTGATCGAGCTGGTCGAGGCCGAGCTGCACCGGGTGATCGGTCTGTCTTGGAGCGCCGCTGTGGCGGGGGTGTGAGGTGGGGTTCGTCGACGGCCTGCCACGTCCTCCCGCAGGAGCAGCAGCCCCCCGGCACCCGCGGGCTGGACATGGGCGCGCTGGTGGACCAGCTCCTGCGCTGGTGGCGGGAGAACGCCGCGATCCTCGAGCAGTACTCGGATCGCGGCTACATTGAGGCCGTGCCCCACCTGGCCTTCATGGGCTCTCTGCAGAAGGTGGTCAATGGGTCGAGGGGTCCGGTGGACCCATCGACGGGTGCTCATCTTCGACCAGCGCGCCGGCCGGACCTGGGAGGAGCGTCTGTGGTCCAACGAGCTCGCGCTCGACGGCCGCCGCCTGCACCTGCGCGGGGGATGAGGCAGGGATCAGGAGCGGAGCGCCCGGATCACCGCCGCCGACCCGCGGACCAGGAGCACGCCAGCCAGCGCGAAGACCAGCACCGCGATGAGCCATTCGCCACCCAAGGTCCAGAGTTGGGCGAGGGTGTCTGGCCCGTTCCCGCCGGAGCCTCCTTCGCCTGGGCCGTACCTCAACCGCTGGTAGGAGCCGGTCAGGCACCACGCCCAGACCAGCACGACCCCTGGCGCCGCGCCCAGCGCCCAGGCGTAGGCGAGCCGGACGGGCGCGAACGCGGCGAGGAGCCCGAGCGGAAAGCTCAGGAGGATCGTCCCGAAGAAGATGAGTCCGAAGGTCTCGAAGGCGGCGCTCCAGCGTGGTGCAGGCGAAGGTGGATCTCTATCGCCTCCGGCGGAGGCGCGGGGGGGGAGGAGTCAGGCGAAGCGGGGGAGGGGTCAGGCAATGCGTTATGCGTTATCCTCCCTGAGGTCATCATTTATAGATATATCTATCCAAAATACGGATGGAGAGCAGGCCCCGCTCCGCCCCCTTCGTGGGCGCTTCGCTGCGAGGAGGGAGGGGTGGCTGGCTGGACAGTATACTTGGAAACTAAAGTATTTAAGAATCGCCATCGGAAACGTTGACGCCTCGCGTCTGACATGAAAGGCTCTCCTCAGGGCCGGCTCTCCTCAGGGCCGGCTCTCCTCAGGGCCGGCTCTCCCTCGAACCCCTTGATGGAGCGCCGCCAATGAAGAGCATCCCCACTCAGAAGGTCGTCCTGATCCCCTTGTTCTACAAGAAGCAGCTTCAGACGGACGGCACGACGACCTTTTCCTATATCGACATCGATCTTCCTCAGGCGGTGGACTGGGGCCCCTACTTGGAGAGCATCACGGCGCACACCAGCACGGAGAGCAAGACGGCGAACTTCTCATGGAAGATCGGTTTCTTCTGGAGCTTCGACGGCCGGAGGTGGAATCCAGCCAGCACGCCCATCTACCTGTTCTCGGCGATCACGACGATCGTGGACACGGTGCAGACTCCGTACAGCACGGTGGCCAACTTCGGGTTGAAGATGCGCTACGTGATCGCGGTAGCGAACACGAGCGGCACCAACATCGAGCGCGCGGTGTGCGGCTGCGCGCTGGCATTCACCTTCAAGAGCTGAGCGGGGAGGCGATCATGGGACTACACGTACGAAGACTGTTGGAGAACGCGCCGCTGACGCCGGACGCGGGCCTGGATCTGTCTCAGGCGTTGGACCTGGGGGACTACCGGGAGGTTCACCTGGTGTTGACCGTGAACGGCGCAGGGGATGGCGGAGAGGCGAAGCTGGTGGTGCGGCACGCGGCGGTCAACGAGGCGTCGTGCTACCTGGACTTCGAGACGCCCGCGGAGATCGCGCTGAACGCGACGGGGCAGGCGTGGTTCCACGCGGACACCTTCACGCGGTGGGTGTGCTGGTCGGTGTCGGGGACGCTGCTGGCGGAGGCGCGGGTCACGCTGGACCTGGTGGCGAAGTCATGAGAGCAGGCGTGGACTGGTCGGCGGTCGCGGCGCGGGAGTGCTTCGACGGTGCCTGCGGGGAGGATCTCCCTGGGCCCTTCGCCGAGCTGGGCCGGCGGGCGCGCGGCGAGGTGCGGTACCCGGAGCGCGACCTGTGGGCCTCTGTGCGCGAAGACGCCGCGTGGCCCGGGGCGTCCGCGAAGGGCGCCTGCGGCGGGAGCTGTGGGTGCGCGGGGTGCGGGGACGGCGCGGCGGAGGTGGACGACTTCTGGGCGCCGGTGACCAGAGGACCTGGCTCCGAACCTCGAGGTCTTCTGGCACAGCGAGCTCCTGTGCCGAGCCGGGCTGGACGCCGGGCTCGTCGCGCTGCCCGAGGCCCTGTCCCACCGCCAGGTCCTGGCGACTGGCCTGGTTCGACGGCGTTCATGGGAGATCTGGACGCGGTCGTTAGCGTGGACGAGCTCGCCGCGCGCGCGTCGGTGGAGATTCGCGATGGAGGTCGCGTTTCAGGCGCCGGTCTGAGCTACGTCTGGCTGGTCGTCGGAGAGCCGGACGCCTTCCGGATCTACGTCGTCTCCATGGCCGAGGGTCGGGGAGCGGCCAGCTTCGGGGGGAAGAAGGTCGTGACACGACTGGACGTCGTGCGCACGATCACCTGGAGCGACAGCAGCCGGTGCAGTCTGAACGTCCTCTGGGAGGTTGACTGCTATCGGCGCCGTGCGTTGGTGGTGGATGGAGAGCGCGAGGTCCGTCTTCCTGGTGGGGGTACGCTGGAGGCGCCGTTCATCCGACCCGAGAGGCTAGTGAAGGTGGGCCAGGCGCTGATATCCTTGACTGCTGATATACTTTCCAAGGATGGTGCACCATTCGAGGTGAAGGTGGAAGGTGAAGTCTACGTGCTGGATTCCGATGGCTCGCCACTGTATGGTGATTCATTCTGGAATCGCTATGGGCTTGGAGTCGTAGAAGGAGATGCGTGCATTGGTATAGTCAACTCGTGTCTCAGCGGTTTGAGC
>CAZKWG010000268.1:8930-9513 GCA_964556105.1 uncultured Enterobacterales bacterium
ATGGAATGACCAGAGATGGCCTATTGGTAAGTATCTGGGCTCAGTTGGTCGCCGAGGGAACGTTGAGGGATGATGCAGAGGATCCTTTTATGGGCCCCGAGGCGGTCAGCGTGGAGTCCGTCTTGTGGCTCCTTGGAGAGAGGACGGAGCCTGATCGCAGCTCTGGTCTGGCCTTCACGGTCACTGACTGGGCAGAAGACCTATGCGAAGAGTGTATCGAAGAGGTTGGGGCGATCCCAGACGACGAGCCGGGAGGAGACGATGTCGGCAGTCAGGCACCTCTCTGAACCCACGAGCGCCTGTTCTCATTGGTCCCTCCACCGAAGGGCCTTAGTTGGGGTCTGTCTTCTTTTCACGTTCGCCTGCCACGAGAAAGATCTGCCCGACGACACCTCGCCAAGCACCGCAGATACGCACGACGAGACCGGCGTCTGGGGTGGTTACGACTGCGGGCCAGTCTCTCGCCTGGAGAGCATGCGTGGCGAGGACTGGGCGCCGATAGCGACTATTTCGCCTACAGCCGACGCGCAAGGGACCTACGAGCAGGTCGTGTTGGCCGGTGATCTCCTCGGCGGTGGCGATG
>CAZKWG010000269.1:0-9506 GCA_964556105.1 uncultured Enterobacterales bacterium
GGCGCGGGCGGCGGCGCGACGATCACCGGCGCCGGCTCTTCCGGGGCCTGCGTGGGCTCCTCGGCGGTGGGCAGGTCGTTCTCGATGTCCGTGTCCGCCGCGAGATCCTCCGAGAGGTCCTCCTCCGGCACGGCCGTCCCGCCGGCGCCTGAGGCGGCCGGCGCGTCCGTGTGCTCGTGCACGTCCGTGACCTCGGCGCCCTCCACCGGGTCAACGCGGGCGGTCTGGGCCTCCATCGCCGCGGCCTGCTCCTTGGCGCGGCGCTCGACGTCGGCGAGGCTGGTGACGAGCGTGCGCTCCTCCTCGGACTCGCCCGGCGCCTGGTGCTGGCCGGCGCGCGGGGCAGGGGCGCTGGGGGTCATGCGGATCACCATCATGTGCCCGCACTTGCGGCAGGTGGCGCGGTTGACCTCCCTGACCAGCTTGCTGTCAGGAATTTTATAGGTCGTGCCACAGTTTTCGCAGAGAACGCGCATTTAGAATCCCCAGGGCAGGCCTGACCGAGGCCGATCTACGCCGAACTTTTTTGAAGTAGTGCCCCGAATCGCCCCTGTCAATCGGGCTCGCTGCTTCAGCGCGCGCTCGGAAGGCCCGTCGGCGGCAGACAGTCTTCGCCCTGCCGGTCGCCTTCCAGCGTCCAGACAACGTAGTCAGCGCCTCGATAGAGCGGAGGGCCCAAACAGGCGTTCAGATTGTCGAGGCTCTCCGGTGGGACCTGAATCTGGGTAGGCAGCAGCGCCACCCAGCGGTAGCCGGCCGCCAGGAGGCGCGCGCGGTCGGCGGCGCGCCAGCTCCCGCTGCGCAGGAGGCGGAGGACGGACTGGTGGTGCTCCTCGGTCTCCGGCGCGCCGCTGAGGCCCATGATCGTCCCCGCCACGGGCCTGCCGTGCAGGGTCTGGGCGAGGGCCGTGCGATCCCGCCACTCGCCTGGGGGAGGCTGGCCGGTGGTCGTGCGGGGGATCTCGAAGAGGGCGCCTTCACCGCTCAGGACGGCGTAGGGCTCGGAGGAGAGCATGGGGGTGGCGTGCAGGGGCCAGGCCAGAGGCGCGAGGAGGAGCGCGTCCAGGACCAGCAAGGAGGCCACCGCGACGGCGCGCGCTCCCTTTCCGCCCGCGCAGGCGACGAGGGGCGCCAGCAGCAGGCTCGCCACCGCGCCCGCCCGGTACCAGCGGGTGAGGCGCCCCAGCACCGGCATCCCCAGCGTGAGGACGCCCGCCGGCCCGAGCAGGGGGCGGTCGCCCAGGCGCAGGGCCTCGCCCCCCAGGTAGAGGTGAGGCCCCAGCGAGAGGGCCGTCCAGCCGAGCGCGCCGAGCAGCCAGGGCCAGCGACGGCGATCGGCGCGCACGGCCAGCAGCGCCATCGAGAGCGCCACGACGCCCAGGTAGGCGGTGTGCGAGACGTCCGCCTCGCCGCCGGTCAGCGGGCCCGGGAGGAAGGGGTCGGTCAGGTCCGCCCCGGTCTGCACGCCGCCACGAAAGATCGCGGGGTTCTCCACGATGCGCGGCAGCCCCGCCCGCGCCTGCGAGCCGGGGAGCGTCGGGTCGCGCATGGTGAGGATCGCGATCGCCAGGGGCGCCACCAGCAGCACCCCGAGCGCGCCCACGCTGAGCAGCCGCCGCGCGCGCGTCCACAGGGCGGGCCTGTCCCCGCGAGCCCGCGCGAGCAGCCCGAGGCCCACCGCCGCGTCCAGCGCGCTGGCGAAGAGCCCGTTGTAGGGCCCGCCATACCAGGCCATGGCCAGCGCTCCCGCCGCGCCGAGCCCACGCCACGCGCCGCCGCGAGAGACGAAGCCCAGCAGCAGGGCGAGCTGAACGCCCACCCAGCCCACGGCGAAGCCCTCCGTCTGCCCGTCCGCGGCGTTGGAGATCAGGGTCGGGCAGGCCATCGCCGCCACCGCTCCCAGCCAGGGAGAGCCGCCCAGATGGCGGGCGAGCATCAGGCCCGCCAGGCCCTGGACCACCAGCCCGAAATACAAGACCAGGTTGTAGCCGGCCGCGGGCCCGCCGAGCGCGTCGCCGATGGCGAAAGCCAGGAGGTTCGCTGGATCCACCAGCACCAGCTCCACGCCCTGAGACCAACCGAGGAGCGTGGTGCGCAGCAGGAGCGGCTCCCCCTCGCGCAGGGCCGCCCAGAGCCCCCAGATGTGCGTCGCCGCCTCCTGATCCGGCGCGGCGAGCACGTGCGATCGCAGCGAGACCGGGAGCGGCCAGAGCAGCAGCAGCGGCAGGGCCAGCAACAGCGCCGCCAGCCCGAGCCGCTGGCCCGCGCTCAGCGGCGTCCGCTCGGGCTCAGGCGTTGTAGGGCTTTCCGCAGACACCGCAGACGAAGGCTCCGGTCTCGCGCTTCCAGTTCCCGTGGCTGGGGGCGCCGCAGCTCCGGCAGCTCTCGGGGAAGATCTTCGCCCCCGGTGAGACCGGCTTCGAGATCGACTTCTTCGGGCCGTCGGCGCGCGCGTGCTCGGCCTTCTCTTTCTTTTCGTCCTTGGGCGGCGGAGCGGGCGCCGGAGCAGGAGCCGGTTCGGGCGCCGGAGCAGGAGCCGGTTCGGGCGCAGGGGCCGGCTCCGGCTCCGGCTCGGCGGCCGGCTGAGCTGCCGGCGCCGGGGCCTCTTCTTTGGCCTTCGCGGACTTCCTGGTGCTCTTCTTCGCCTTGGGAGCCTCGGGCTCCTCGGGCGCAGGCGGCTCGGGCTCGGGAGCCTGCGCCGGAGCGGGCGCGGGCTCGGGAGCCTGCGCCGGAGCTGGCGCGGGAGCGGGCGGTGGCGCTGGCGCTGGAGCAGGCGCGGGCGCGGGCGCCGGAGCAGGCGCCGGAGCAGGCGCCGGAGCAGGCGCGGGCGCCGGGGCTGGCGCTGGCGTGATCGGCTGCGCGACGGGCGCGGGGGCGGGCGAGATCGGCCCGGAGCGCGCCTCGCGATCCGTCATGCCGAGCGCCTGCTTGAGGACTTTCTTGAGCGTGGTTCTGAGACCCATGGCTGCGCTTGTACCATAGGCTCACGGCGCTGCCAATTCCGGCGCGCGGCGCGGTAGGATCCCGCTCCCATGCTCAGGCTCATCGTCCTCGCCCTGCTGCTCGTCGCTTGCGCTGGCGAGCAGCCACGCGCGCCCGATGACCGACGCCAGGCCGTCCTGGCGGCCCTGCGCTTCCCCGGCGAGCCCGCTCCTCTGGCGCCTCGCTGGGGTGATCCCGTCCCGGTGTCGGCCTCCAACCGGCGCTGGACGGCGCGGGTCGGCAGCTACGAGGTCCGCGCGGGTTTTCGCGCCGCCGCCCTGCTCCTGCAGCCCGACGGACCCTGGGAGGGGGCGGTGATCGTGGCGCACGGTCACTATGGCCAGGGAAAGAGCAGCGCCGAAGCCCAGGACATCGCCCACGCGCTGGCGGCGAGCGGCGTCGCCGCGCTGGTCGTCGACACGCCGGGGGTCGAGGAGTGGGACGTCCCCGGCCGACGCATCCACCTGGAGGAGGGGGCGCACGGGCGGGCGCTGCTCGCGGCGGGCGGGACGAGCGCGCTGGCGCTACAGGTCGAGGTGCTGCGGCGCGGGGTGGACCTGCTCGAGCAGCTCGGCGCACGAGCGATCGCCGCGACGGGGGCCTCTGGGGGCGCGGTGCAGTCCTACTGGCTGGCGCTGGCCGATCCGCGCGTCGTCGGCGTGGCGCTGGCCTCCTTCCCGCCCATCCCGCGGGAGGCGCGCCCCAGCGGGTGCGCCTGCGACCAGCTCCCTGGCTTCCCTGGTCCCGACGCTGGCCTCCTCGGGCTGCTGGAGCAGCCCAGCCTGTGGATGTCCGAGCTGAAGCAGCCGGCGCCCGAGGGCCTGCCCTCCAAGGCGCGCTTCGAGGTGCTTGAGGGCCCGCACAGCTACAACCCCGAGATGATCGCGCGCGCGCTCGCCTGGATGGAGCAGACCCTCGACCTGCCCTTGCGGCCGGTCGTCCTGGACCCCGTGCCCCATCTGGAGCTGCACACCGCGGGCCCCGCCGAGGGCGCCTTCGCCCGCCTCGCCGACCTGCCCCTGGCCCCGACGCGGACCTGGAGCCCGGCGCCGAGGCCGGGTCCCCCGAGCCAGGAGGACTGCGTGGGGGAGGGGAGGGCCGTGCTCGCGCTGGGGGTCAGCGAGGCGGCGGTGGCGGCGATGCGGGCTCAGGGGCTGCGCGCCTGCACGCTCACCCTGCTCGACGACGACGAGGCTGGCCGCGCCGAGGCCCTCGCGCGGGAGGAGGCCTACGTGGACCGCCTGAGCGGGACCCTGCAGGTGGCGGCGGCGCGACGCGGCGCCGTCGGGGTCTACGCGACGCGGGGCTGGGCCCTGCCGGCCGCGGGGCTGGGGCTGCCCTTCGTGGTCGAGGATCCCGTGCTGCGTGTGGAGCAGGTGGACGAGAACATCGACCCTGAGTGGATCCACGCCCCCGGTGTCTGGTGGGGTGGGCTCGATCCTCTGCTGGCGCGCGCGGTGGCGAATGGCCAGGATCCCTCGGCGCTCGCTGCGGCGCTGGTGGCGGCACTGGACCCCTGAGGGGGGTTGGGGCGCTCGAAATTGTGCTGAAAGACCCATACCTGCAGCATGTGCTACCCTCGGGCTCCCTTCAACGAGCGCAGGAGCGAGTATGGATCCAGAGGTCTTGATGGCGTCCTTGAGCCAGTACGCGGTGGACATCGGCGGCCGCGTGCTGGGCGCAATTCTTCTATGGGTCATCGGGCGCTGGGTCATCGGGCTGGTCAAGCGGCTGGTCGGGGCGGCCCTGGCGCGCCAGAAGGTGGACCCCACCCTCGCGCGATACCTGGACTCCTCGCTCGGCATCCTGCTGAACGTCCTGCTGTTCATCGCCGTGCTCGGGAACTTCGGGGTCGAGACGACGACCTTCGCCGGCCTCCTGGCCGCGGGCGGCGTCGCCATCGGCATGGCCTGGAGCGGCCTGCTCTCGAACTTCGCGGCGGGCGTCTTCATGGTGGTGCTGCGCCCCTTCAAGGTGGGCGACTTCGTCACGGCCGGCGGCGTCACGGGCACCGTGGACGCCCTCGGTCTGTTCGTCACGACCATCCACACGCCGGACAACGTCAAGACCTTCGTGGGCAACAACGCCATCTTCTCGGGCACGATCCAGAACTTCTCCACCAACCCCTTCCGGCGGGTGGAGCTGCTCTGCCAGCTCGACGGGAGCGCTGACCACCGCGCGGCCATCGCGCTGCTGCAGAAGTCGCTGGCCGCAATCCCCAACGTGAAGGCCGACCCCGCCCCCGAGGTCACGATCCTGGAGTTCAACCTGGTCGGTCCGGTGCTGGCCGTGCGCCCGTTCACGCACAATGACCACTACTGGCAGGTGTACTTCGACACCAACGCCGCCATCAAGGAGACCCTGGGTGAGGCGGGCTTCCCTGCCCCGACGCCGACCCAGCGCTACGTCGGTCTCCAGGCCGGCTAAGGAGCGCCAGCCGGCTGCTGGGGGGACAGCGTCCCGTCCGGCAGCCGGGCCTCCTGGCAGACGGCCTGGCCGCCCTGGCGCTGCGACTGCACCAGGAAGCCCGAGGGCGCCAGGCCGCCGTTGAAGTCCAGCCAGGCCTGGGCGATGCGCTCGCAGGAGACGGTCGGGGCGAGGACGCTGGTCTGACAGAGGACGACGGTGATGTCCTCGCCTTCCCGGAGCTGGAAGCTGGGATCGATGACGTCCATCATCTGGCGCGCGTCGAGGACCATGGCCGTGTCGCAGCCGAGCGCCTGGATCGCCTCCGCCTCGGGGCCGCCCATGCCGTCGCGCAGAACGCGGACCCCCTGCGTGGCGCGCTCGACGAACTCCGAGCCCTCCGGGGTCTTGCTCCACCGCCAGAAGAGCAGGCCGGTGACCGCTCCGACGAGCACGAGCAGGACCCAGAAGCCGATGACGAAGGTGAGGCAGCCACGCACGAAGGTGCGGTTGCGCGCCGCGTTGGGCGTTGGCGTCTCGGCCATCTCAGGCGCCTTCTCCCAGGGCCAGGTCTACCCGGGCGTCAGCGACGATGGTGTCGGGGTTGGCCCCTTCGGTCGCCACGCGGCGCAGCGAGGGCAGGAAGTCCGCGGCGGTCTTCACGGCCGTGCGGAAGGCGGCGCGCACGTCCTCTGCGCGCGGCGGACGGCCGGGGAAGATCGGCATCGCGAGACGATAATAGGGCGTTCCGGCCTCGTGGTTGTAGCCGAAGCCCGGGATCAGCAGGGCGTGGTTGATGCGCGCGAGGGCCGACTCGTAGGCGGCGCGCTGTTCGTCCGGCACCTTGAAGGGCAGCGACTGAACGAGCTGCATCACGCCCTGATCCGCCTGCCAGCGGATGACCAGCACGCCGCGCAGCTCGCCGCGTCCGGTGGGGATCGTGACCGAGCGCTCCTCCAAATCGGCCTGATGCAGCACGCCGTCCTTGCGCAGCAGGTCCAGCAGCTCCTCGTAGCTCGTGATCGCGTTCTGCACGGGTTCCTCCCTCAGTGGGATGTCAGGGCCGGCTGGACCTGGTCGCGCACCTGAAACCGG
Source organism: uncultured Enterobacterales bacterium (assembly GCA_964556105.1). GTDB lineage: Bacteria > Myxococcota_A > UBA796 > UBA796 > CAZKWG01 > CAZKWG01. The sequence continues at coordinate 6,484 of CAZKWG010000269.1, forward strand.
ATCGCCATGGGGACGAACAGGATGGACGCGACGACCATGACGGCGCTGAAGAACAGATAATACTCCGGCCCGTCGAGCCTGGAGGCCCCGCCAGGGAGCTGATTGAAGTGGTTCACCAGCGCCGTGAACAGATTCCCGGCCGCGACGCTGCACCAGTACAGGCCCATCACCAGGGACTTCATGCTGTTGGGCGCCTGGGTGTAGGCGAACTCCAGACAGGTCACGCTGATCAGGATCTCCGCCGCGGTGATGATCACGTAGGCGAGGAGCTGCCAGGCGATGTTCGGCTGCAGGCCGCTCTGGAGCTGGGTCTCCACGTAGGCGCCGATGAGGAAGGAGGGCACCGTCAGAAAGAGGCCGATGCCGATCTTCCGCAGCGGCGTCATCGCCCAGATCCGCCCCAGGGTCGGGTAGACGACGTAGGAGAAGAGCGGGATGAAGACCAGGATGAGGATCGGGTTCAGCGCGCCGATCTGCGCGGAGAGCCAGTCCACCCCGGCGAAGCGCCGGTCCATCTTCTCTGCCTGAAGCACCCAGGTCGAGCCGGTCTGATCGTAGAGCGACCAGAACACGGCGACGAAGGCGTAGAGCGGCAGGAGACGGGCGACGGCCCGCAGGCCCTCGGGCTGGAAGGTCTCGCGGATGAAGGTCTTCCCGCCTGGCGGGATGTGGGCGTAGCGGTGGCGCCCCAGCCAGAAGACCAGGGTGGCGACGCCCATCAGGATGCCGGGGACGCCGAAGGCCCAGCCAGCGCCGTAGTGATCGAGGACCTTGGGCGTGATCAGGTAGGCGAGCGCCGCGCCCAGGTTCACCGAGAGGTAGAACCAGCCGAAGACGCGCTCCATCCGATGACGGTTCTGCTCGCCGAACTGGTCGCCGACGTGCGCGGAGACGCACGGCTTGATGCCGCCGGCGCCCATCGCGATCAGGGTCAGCCCGACCAGCAAGCCCGTCTGCGTGTGGTCGAAGGCCATCGCCGCATGCCCCACGCAGTAGAGCAGGGAGATGCGCATGATCGTGGTGTACTTGCCCCACAGCCCGTCGGAGATGAAGGCCCCGATCAGCGGCGCGAAGTAGGCGGCGGCGTTGAACAGGTGGACCCACTCGGTGGCCTGGGCCTCGCTCATGGGCGCGGGGTTGCCCGCGGCGTCCATCATGTGCTTCGTCATGAAGACGACCAGGATGGACTTGATGCCGTAGAAGCTGTACCGCTCCGCCGCCTCGTTGCCCACGATGAAGGGGATGCCCGGGGGCATCTTCGTCGTCGCCAGGGGGGCGGTGCGCCAGGCCATTCTTCCTCCGTGCCGGCTTGTAACTCACCGGTCATCCCGGCGGGGTCAGGGCCCGGTCGCGCGGGCGCCCCCTTCCGCTCCGGGGTCGATATAGGGTACAACAGATGGGATGAGCGGACAGTCCACAGCCCGGCTCCAGCGCCTCGCCGGCCTGAAGCTCTTCTCAGAGCTCCCAGCGGCGGACCTCACCCTGGTCGCGGAGACGGGTCGGTGGGAGAGTTTTCCCGCTGGACAGGCGGTGATGCGCTCGGGCGAGGAGGGCGCCGACATGCTCGTCGTGACCTCCGGCCGCTTCGCGGTGGCCGTGGGCCAGGCGCAGAGCCGGGTGGTGCTGGCCGCGGTGGGCCCGGGTGAGCTGCTCGGCGAGGCCGTGCTCTATCGGCGCACGGTCACGCGATCGGCCGACGTGGTCGCGATGGAGGAGAGCGAGGCGCTCCGGCTGACGAGCGGAGACCTCGAGGCGCTCACGCGCGTCGGGAACGGCCTGCCCAGGGCGGTGGAGGAGCACGTCCTCACGACGCTGGCCAGGCGCCTGCAGGCCAGCCGCGAGCTGGTGGCGGGTATGCTGCGCGAGGAGGAGGCCCCCGCCGCCTCGGTGAGCCTCTTCGCGCGCCTGAAGGGGCTGCTCGGCGGATGAACAGGCGCATCGATCCCATTCGAACGCTGGAGCGCTCGCCGTACTTCAAGGGCCTCCCGGTCTCGACCCTGCACGCGCTCTCGATGTTCGCCGACGAGCTCAGCTTCAAGGTCGGCGAGCAGGTCATCAAGCGCGGCGAGCCCGCCAGCGCGATCTACCTGCTGCACGCGGGCGAGCTGGTCGCCGAGGGGGCGGGCGGGGACGTCGTGGGCGCGGGCGCGCTGGTCGGCCACATGGACGTGGTCTCCGGTCAGCCGGCCAGCGTGACCTTGACGGCGCGCGAGGCGGGGATCGCCGTCGTCTTCACCCAGGCCAGCGTGAAGCGTCTCTTCGAGGATCGGGGTGCCGCGGGCTCAGCCTTCCGGCGCGCCATCATCATGTCCTTCTCCGACCAGCTCCGCGCGGCCAACCAGGCCATCGCCGCCTATGTCGCGGCGAACCCCCAGGCGGGCCGCCCGAGCCGTGGCTTCCTCGATGAGCTGACGGGGGTGCTCTCCGGGACCCGCACGAACGAGCCGCGCAAGCGGTAGCGGACGTCCGATTCCCGAGGCATGTTGCAGGTCTTCGGAGGTCCGCCTGCTGTCACCCGGAGCGATCCCCCCCGCGCTTCGCGCTCAGCCCGTCTTCGGGCTCCCGCTCGACCTGCCCGGCGATCTGGCCCGAGGGCCCGTCGCCCTGGTCTTCGTGCGCGCGATGGCCAGCCCGCTCGGACGGCTGGCCCTCCATGAGCTGCAGGCGGCCTGGGCGGCCCTCGATCGCGCGGGCGTGCGCGTCGTGGCCATCGTGCCCTCGCCCCCTTCGGACGCGCTGGACTTCGTGCCCCGCCACCACCTGCTGTTCCCCGTGGTGCTGGACGTGGATCGCGCCATCGCCCAGAGCTGGGGCGTGCAGGACGATCGACGCCTCGGGGAGAGCGTGCGCGCGCTCTCGCCGGCGCTGCTGCGGCGCGCCGCGAGCGCCCTCTCGCTGGGGAGCAGCGGCCTCGGCGGTCCACACGAGGCGCGCGCGGCGGTCGTCCTCCTCGGTCGGGACGGCCGAGTCGCCTGGAGCTGCTACGCTCGCTCGGTCCTGGAGGGGCCCGACCTCGGCGGCCT
>CAZKWG010000270.1:0-9489 GCA_964556105.1 uncultured Enterobacterales bacterium
CGGTCGTTCGTCACCGCATTCATGCGGATGCGGTCGCCGAGCAGGGCGCCGCCGGTGCGCTTGCGGGTGGGATCGACGCTGAGCACGGCGATCTTCAGGCTGGGCTGGTCCTCGCGCAGGCGGCGCACGAGCTCGTCGGTGAAGCTGGACTTCCCGGCGCCGCCGGTGCCGGTGATGCCGACCACGGGGGCGTCCTCGGGCGCGGGGGGGCGCTCGACGTGCGCGCGCAGGGCCGCGGGCAGCGAGCCGGGGAGGTCTACGGATCGCTCGACCAGCGAGATGGCGCGCGCCAGCGCGAGCGTGTCTCCGGCTGAGAGGCGCTCCGGCGAGGCGACGGCGGCGCCCTCGCCGTCGAGCAGGTCGGTGTCGGACTGCTCGAGCAGGTCGTTGATCATCCCCTGCAGGCCGAGCCTGCGGCCGTCCTCGGGCGAGTAGATGCGCGTGACGCCGTAGGACTGCAGCGCGCGGATCTCTTCGGGCACGATGACGCCGCCGCCGCCGCCGAAGATGCGGATGTGTCCGCAGCCCTGCTCGCGCAGGAGATCCGCCAGGTAACGGAAGAACTCGTTGTGGCCACCTTGATAGGAGCTGATGGCGACCGCGTTGGCGTCCTCCTCGATCGCCGCCTTGGCGATGTCGGCCACCGAGCGGTTGTGCCCGAGGTGGATGACCTCCGCGCCGCTGTCCTGCAAGATGCGGCGCATGACGTTGATCGAGGCGTCGTGGCCGTCGAAGAGCGAGGCGGCCGTGACGATGCGGATCTTGTGCCGAGGGTAGTAGACGCTGGCGTTCATGCGCCCCAGTCTAACCCGAATCCCTGGCGCCTCAGGGCGCCTCTGCGCGGGCGCCTCCGAAGCCGATGGCGCGCAGGCGCGCGTCGAGCATGGAGGGGAATTTCATGTGCCAGCGGGCGTTGGCCGGCGAGGGGTGCGGCAGCGGGTGCAGGGTGATGCGCCGGGGCCAGTCCACCACCAGCGAGGCCTCGTAGCGATCCTCGCGCTCCCAGAAGGCCAGGGCGGGCTCGCCAAACCAGAAGAAGGCCTCGTTGCCCAGCGTGATGAGGTGCTCGCCCCTCCACACGTCGTGGAGCACCTCGGCCATGAGCGGCCGGAAGCGCTCGACCACCTCCCGGGCCCAGGTCTTGTTCCCCGCGGGCTTGAACGGCACACGGTTGCAGAGGAAGACGTGGTCGGCGGCGCTGCGCCGCTCGTCAGCGTCCGCGGGGTCGCGGCCATGGACGGCGCGGAAGACCGCCTGCCGCACCAGCCGGCCCGAGGGGCCGATCAGCGGCTCGCCGTGGCGGAGCTCCTCGCCTCCGGGATCGCGCCCGAAGAAGGCCAGCGGCGACCCGGGGGTCCCGCCCCACAGCAGGGGCTGGAATGGATCACGGCCGACCTTTCGGCAAGTGTCCGCGTCGATCGCCATGTCTTTTTCGAGCGCGAGCGCGCGGCCACGCTCCTCGAGAGCAGACTTTGAACACATGGGTTATGGGTATCGCGTTTTTCGCCTCGGAGGACGGACAGCCATGGCGGTCACCCCGGAAGAATTCAAGGGCGCCCTGCGTCGGTGGGCCTCAGGCGTCACGGTGATCACCGCGCGCGTCGGCGAGGTCGACATCGGGATGACCGCCAGCAGCTTCAGCTCTCTGTCGCTCGCGCCGCCGCAGGTGCTGGTGTGCGTGGCGAAGACCGCGGGAATCCACGGCGCGCTCGGGGGCGCGGGCGGCTTCGGCGTGACGGTGCTCGCCGAGGACCAGATGGAGCTCTCGAACCGCTTCGCCGGGCGCTTTCCCGCCGGCCAGGACCGCTTCGCCGACCTCGCCCTCACCCGCGGGCCCTTCTCGGGCGCCGCGCTGCTCCCAGGCGGGCTGGTGACGCTGGACTGCCGCGTGGTTCACGCCTTCGATGGCGGAGATCACACGATCTTCGTGGGCGAGGTCGAGCATGTGGCCCCCTCGGAGACGCTCGAGGCGCACCAGGCGCTGCTCTACCTCGCGGGCCGATATCGGAAGGTGGGCGATGCGATCTGAGCGGTCCTCTGGTAGTGTTCCCCATCCCCCCATGCTCGTGGGCTCGCCCGCGGGCGGGGTTTCGGGCGGAGGTAGCTGATGCCCCAACGGCATGTCGTGGTGACCGGAGGCGGGCGAGGAATTGGCGCGGCCACCGCGAGAAAATTCAAAGAGCTCGGCGATCGTGTGACGGTCATGGGTCGCTCTCGCAACGAGATCGAGCGCCTGGCGGACGAGATCGGCGCCTATTCGGTGCGCACGGACGTGAGCGACCCCGCCAGCGTGGAGGCGGCCTTCATGGCTGCCGGGCCGGTGGACATCCTCGTCAACAACGCGGGGATCCTGCGGACCAGCCTGCTGATGAAGACGGACGTGCGCGTCTGGGAAGAGCACCTCAAGGTCAACCTGACGGGGGCCTTCCTCTGCTCGTTGAAGGTGCTTCCAGGGATGATCTCGCGCGGCCGTGGCGTCATCGTCAACGTGGCGGGCATCGCGGGCCTGCAGGGGGTGCCGTACCTGGGCGCCTACACCGCGAGCAAGCACGGCCTGATCGGCCTGACCCGCGCGCTCTCTGCGGAGGTGGGCGATCAGGGCGTCAACGTGAACGCGGTCTGTCCGACCTTCGTGGACACGCCCGTGCTCAACGCCGCGGCAGCGGCGATCGCCGAGAAGGCCGGTCGCAGCACGGAAGAGAGCCTGGCGACGCTCAAGGAGCGCAACCCCCAGAACCGGCTGCTCGACCCGAGCGAGGTGGCCGAGGCCATCGTCTGGCTGGCGGGGGACGACGCGATCTCGCTCAAGGGCCAGGCCTTGATGGTGGACGGCGGCGAGCTGCGGGTCGTCTGAGCGGGGCGCGCCTCAGGGCTCGAAGCGGTAGCCGATGCCGTGAACCGTGAGGATATGCCGCGGATCGGCCGGGATCTCCTCGACCTTCTTGCGCAGCTTGAGGATCTGGTTGTCCACCGTCCGCGTGTTCATGGACGGGGAGTAGCCCCAGACCTTCTCCAGAAGCTCCTCGCGGGTCACGTCGCGTCCGCGGCTGGCGATGAGGTAGCCCAGCACGCCCGCCTCATGGGTGGTCAGGCGGTGCTCCTCCTTTCCGTGCGTGAGCACGCGGCGGCGCAGGTCCACCTCCACCTCGCCGAAGCGGTAGACATCGGGCATGCGCAGGTCGGGGAGGCGATCGCGCAGACGCGCCTTGACCCGCGCCAGCAGCTCGCGGAGCGAGAAGGGCTTCGTGACATAGTCGTCGGCCCCGGCCTCGAGCCCGTCCACGCGGTCGGACTCGCTGGCCTTGGCCGTGAGCAGGATGACGGGGATCTCCGGGTTGCTGTCCTTGAGGCGGGCCAGCACCGAGATCCCGTCCATGCCTGGGAGCATGACGTCCAGCAGGACGAGGTCCGGCGGATCCTCTGCCACAGACGCCAGGGCCGGCTCGCCGCGATCGAAGCGCTGCACGCGATAGGACGCGTGCTCGAGCGCCGCTACCAGCCCGAGCGCGATGGTCTCGTCGTCCTCGACGACGTAGATGCTCGCCAGCCAGCCCTCTTCCATCACGCTCTCCTCAGCTTCAGGATGAACCGGGCGCCGCCGTCGACGCCTTCTCGACACTCTACCGTGCCGCCGTGGGCTCGGGCAGTCTCCGCGACGAAGGCCAGCCCGAGGCCATGGCCACCCGCCTTCCCACGATCGGGCCCTTCGACGCGCACGAAGGGCTCGAAGATGGCCTTTCTCCGCCCCGCTGGGACGCCCAGACCGTTGTCGGTGACGTCCACCACCACCCAGCGCCCCTCGGCGCGGGTCGCGATCCGGCAGCGCAGCGGTCTGTCCTCGCGGCCGTACTTGAGCGCGTTGTCCAGCAGGTTGTTCACCGCGTCGCGGAGCAGCTCCCGGTCGCCGAGCACGGGCGGGCAGGGGCGCAGATCGACGTCCAGGGTGGCGCTCTGTGTGGCGAAGCGCTCCGTCCAGGTCCGGGCCATCTCCTCAGCCAGGGCGTGGACCAGCACCGGCGCCCGCCCGTCCACGCGATCCGTCTGAGCGACGCGCAGCACCTCGTCGATGCGGGCGCCCAGCCGGTCCACCTCGCCGACGATGCGGCTGGCGAGCATCTCCCGCTGAGCGGCGTCCCGGAAGGCGCCGATCTCCAGGTTCTCGGCCATCAGGCGGATGCCGGCGAGCGGGGTCTTCAGCTCGTGGGTGACGCGGGTGATGAAGTCGCGCTGTCGCTCGTAGAGCTCGCGCTGACGGCGGTCGGCGCCGGCGCGGGCGAGGATGGCGGCGATGCCGAGCAGCAACGCGACGCCGATGGGGGCGAGCTGCGCCAGGAGCTGGCCGGTTCCGCTGTGCGGTGGCGGATGTTCGGCGAGGGCGCAGAGACCCAGCGAGAGCCCGGGCAAGGCGCGGCCGATGCTGGCGCGCGCCCAGATGGCCCGCCCGTCGCCCGGCGTCCCCGGCGTACACCCGGGTGATCCCCGCAAGACCCGGCCTTCGGCGTCGATGACCACGATCTCGCCCTGACGTGGGTCGGTGGGCACGATCTGCAGGAGCTCGTCGAGCAGCGCGTCGGTGGACCACTGCACGGCGACGCCGCGCGGCGCGCCGCGGGTCAGCGCGTAGATCCAGACATAGCCGTCCCGCCCCTGCCCCAGGTCCACGGCGAGGTCGGCGGCGGTCAACGGGCGCTCGGTGAGGGGGGTGCCCTCGCTGGGAGGGGCGACCACGCCGAGCTCGTCCTCCGCCTGCGCCGTGAGCGCCGGAAGTCGGCTCTGGAGCTCGCGCAAGCCCGCCGCGCGGCGCTCGGCGCGCGCCATCGCCCCCGAGAGCCGCCCGAGCGCGTCGTCGCTGAGCAGGTCCAGCTCCGCTTGCAGGGGCTCCTTCAAGAAGGGGAGCGCGTCCAGGAGCGGCTGCGCGGAGAGCGAGCTGATCTCCGAGGCGGTCCGCTCGAGCAGGCTGGTCTGCCGTCGGTGATCCCCCATCTCGCCGATGGCCTGCGCGGCGAGCAGGCGGCGGAGCACCGTCAGCCGCACGGGCGGAGCGGAGGGGCGAACGTCGGCGAGGGGCGTGAACAGCGGTCGCTCGCCCGTGGAGAGCAGGGTCCAGGCGGCGGACGCCCGGTCCTCCAGGAGGAGCTGCTGGGCCTCCTCCAGCTCGGCGGCCAGGGCCTGCGTCTCCGCGGTGGGCGGCTCCGGCGGCGCCAGCCGTGGGTGGAGCAGGGCAGGGGAGGGGAGGCCAGGCGCCCAGAGGTAGAGCGCGTCCACGCCCGGCGCGCTGGCGCGGATCAGGCTCTCCCGCCGCGCCGGGTCGGTGGACTCGGCGAGATCCGCCAGCCAGGCGGCGCTCCGGTCGAGCACCGACGCCTCCCAGACGCCGCTCAACGCGCCCAGCTCCCGCGCCGCGCGCTCCACCGCCTCACGCCGCTGCGTGTCGCGCAGGCTCAGGGTCAGCCGGGCGGCATAGCCAGCCACCAGCAGGAGGGCCGAGCCGATGAGCGCGTAGTAGGCCGCCCATGAGCCTCTGGGCCCCTTCCTCGGCCGCATCTCAGGCCCCCAGGGCCGAGCTCCGGTGGACGCGGTTCCTGCCCGCGCGCTTCGCGTCGTACAGCGCCTGATCCGCGCGCTTCAACCAGCGTTTCGGGTCCTCGTCCTGCGCCAGCTCCGCCACCCCGAAGCTGGCCGTCACGCGCAGCCCGGGGGCGGTTCGATCCCAGTCGTGGCTGGCGATGGCCCGCCGGATGCGCTCGGAGACGTCCAGCGCGCCCTTCTCGGTGCTGCCCGGCAGGAAGACGACGATCTCCTCGCCGCCATAGCGTACGGCCGGGTCATTGTCGCGGATGCTGAGCATCAGCAGGCGCGCGATCGTGACCAGCACCTCGTCACCCACCTGGTGGCCGAAGCGGTCGTTGATCTCCTTGAAGCGGTCGATGTCCACGAACGCGCAGGAGAGCGGGAAGTTCCCGCGCACGCAGCGGTCCACGAGCTGCGGCAGCTCCTCGTCGAGGAAGGCGCGCGTGAGCAGGCGGGTGAGCGCGTCGCGGTTCGAGGCCTCCAGGCGCTGCACGACGCGGCTGAGGTGGCCGAGCTCGTCCAGGGTCAGCAGGTCGAGGCGCAGCGACACGCCGCCGACCTCCAGGTGATCGCCGGGCCGCAGCAGCGTGCGCGTGACCGGCTTGGCGTTGACCGAGGTGCCGTTCGTCGACTGCAGATCCTCGACCATGATCGTGCCGGTCTCGTCGGTCAGGACGCGCGCGTGGCGCTTGCTGACGGTGACGTCCGACAGCCTCAGCTCGGCGGCCTCGTCGCGGCCGATGACGATCTGGTCCTCGTGCGCGAGCGTCGCGTACTTGAGCATGTCGCGGCCGGCGACGACGCGAAGTGTAGGTATCGTTGGCCCTTTGGACGGGATGCGCTGGGTTCGGGAGATCTTGACCGTGACCTCGCCTGCGACCTCGAGGTCCGGCATGTCACCGCGAAACCGATCATCCGTGGGCAAGGGGAGCGCTCCTCGACCTGAGGCCAGCGATGGCCGAACCAGAAATACCCATCAGAAGTATACTCGGAGATCGTTCTCTGCGGTGAAGGGGCCCTAGCCGACGGGCCCGATGCCGGGGGTATCTCAACGCAGGTATAGCCTTGCTCGCCAGGATGCAACTCCCGGGAATCGTCAGCGAGAGGGCGGCGCGCGCACGTCCTCAGCGGGAAGCGGTGGCGCGCTGGCGGATCACGAACTCGACGCGCCGGTTCGCCGCGCGCGCCTCCAAGGTCTGCCCCTCCTGCAGGGGCTGCTCCTCCCCATAGCCGCGCGCCGTGAGCCTGCCGGGCTCCACCCCGCCGCGGACCAGATAATCTCGCACGGACTCCGCGCGGCGCTGCGACAACTTGAGGTTGTAGTCGGCGGGCCCCTGGTCGTCGCTGTGCCCCTGCACCTCGACGAGCTGGAGCTCAGCGTGCTCCTTCATGGTCTGGACGACCTCGTCGAGGAGGCTGAAGCTCTCCGCCTTGATGGTCGCGGAGTCGAACTCGAAGAACACCTTGTCGAGGATGACGATCCGGTCTTCCGTGACCTGGACCCGCGTGGTCTGGAGGAGGACGTCCAGGCTCGACGTGCCGTCCGGCTCCACCTTCAAGGTGCGGCGCGCGACGTTGTAGCCGGGCGCGCTGACCACGACCTCCCAGGTCCCCGCGGGCACCTTGTCCTGGCCGATCCCGTCGGACGCCGTGGGGATCTCCTGCTCGGCGCCGATGATGCGCGCGCGGGCCTCCACCGGCTGCCCCTTGTCGTCGAAGACGGTCAAGGAGAGGGTGCCCTTGGCGGGGACGCGGTTGATGCGCAGCGTGACCGCGTGGCGGGGGACATCGGGGATGATCAGCCGCCCCTCGTCTACGGTGTAGCCCTCGCTGCGCGCCTGGATCTGGTAGGTGCCCGGGGGCAGCGAGCGGACCAGCTCGCCGTCCTGGAGCTTCCAGTGGCCGACCTCCGGGCCGGCCAGCAGCTCGACCTCGGCGCCGGCCACCTCGCGGCCCTTCTCGTCGCGCACCTCGATGAGCGTGGGCACCAGGCCGCCGTCCGGGCAGCCGTCGTCGTCGGCCTTGCCGTTGTAGTCCTCGGCCTGGTCCGGGCAGAGATCGCGCCCGTCGGGGATCCCGTCCTGGTCGGCGTCCGGGCCGATGTCGGGGGCATCGCCGGCGATCGGCGTGACGACGGGCGCCGTCTCGCGCACGCCGGGGAGCCAGGTGAGGCCCGCGACGAAGCGGAAGTCCGGCGCCCCGATGCCGCGGGTCAGACCGCCGCCGACGCCGATGCTGGCGATGAGGTCGTCCGACGGGTTCCCGCGGGCGGTGAGCAGGGCCTCGACCGGGAAGGCCCCGGGCGCGCGGCCGGAGCCGAGGATGACCTCGCCGTTGACCTCGCCCGTCATCCAGACCAGCTCGGAGACGGGCACGGAGAGGCCGCCGGCCCAGGTGAGGCGGTCGCCCCAGGCGACGTCGGGGAGCTGGACCGGCTCGCCCAGATAGTGGCGATAGCCGGCGTTCAATCCGACGACGATCTGGCCGCCGGCGGTCGCGGTCAGCTCGCCCGCGACGCTGGAGTGGGCGTCTCCCAGCCAGGCGTTGCCGTTGCCGGTGGGCAGGCCGACCCGCGCGCGGGCGCCGAGGCCGAATCCGCGCTCCCCGCGCTCGAAGAGGGCGATCTTCCCGTCGATGCCCAGGTCGCCGAGCAGGCGGAAGCCCTCCACGCCGTAGCCCGACGAGGCCAGGTGCAGCGGCATGTCCAGCCCGAAGCGCAGGCGATCGAGATTGGCGAAGGTGCTGAGGTTGGTGGTCGCGACCTTGTCCAGCAGGCCGATGTCGGCCAGCCCCTCTTCGGCGAAGCGGAAGATGAAGGGGTCGTCGGCGTAGCTGAACGTGATGCCGCCGCCGACGCCGCGCTCGCCCACGTCGGGATCGGTGATCACGAGGAAGGTTCGCCCGTCCACGGCCGGGGCAAAGCGCTGAGCGTTCACCTCCTGAGCCCAGGCCGAGGGCTCGACGAGGAGGACGAACAGATGCAGCCAGAACGTCATGATCCGGTCTCCGCTCAGCGTCGACGACGCGCGGCGATGAGGAGCAGGCCCAGCAGGACGGGCCAGGTGCGCGGCGCGCCGGGGAGGGCGCTGCAGGCGCCGCCGGTGAAGTCGCCGTCCAGCGAGGGCAGCCTGCCCGGGTCGTCGCCGGTGTCGTCCGGGCCGGTGCCGTCGGTGTCAGGCTGGCCGCTGTCCTCGCCTTCGCCCTCGCCCTCGCCCTCGCCCTCGCCCTCGCCTTCGCCCTCGCCCTCGCCCTCGCCCTCGCCCTCGCCTTCGCCGGTGTCCTCGGGCACCGTGGGATCCGTGCCCTCCTCGACCTCGGTGCCGTCGTCGATGCCGTCGTCGTCCGTGTCGGAGTCCTCGGGGTCGGTGCCCTCGAGGATCTCGTCGGGGTAGTCCAGGCCGTCGCCGTCCTCGTCGAAGATGATGGGATCGGAGAGCCCCTCGTTCGGGTCCTCGATGGGCGCGTCGTTGAAGAGGCCGGCCTGGTCGGTGAGCAGTGCCGTCGGGTCGTAGGTCGAGCCGCTGTTGTAGGCGGTGCCGATGCCGACGCGGAAGGCCTTGCCCGAGTGGACGGTCGTGAAGCGCTCCAGGTCGTCGCGCGGGATGGAGAAGTCGATGAAGTAGTCCTCGTCCTCGCCGAAGCCGTCGTGGTCAACGCCCACGGCGGAGACCTGGACGATCGCCACGTCCTCGTTCAGCGGCGCGTAGTAGGTCTCGAGCTCCACATCGGCCGGATCGGCGAGCCCGCCGCCCTCGTCCACGGTGTTGGAGTACAGGCGCATGGTCGCGCCGAATTCGGCGAGCACCAGCGAGAAGTCGTAGGTCTCGTCCGAGTCTTCGAGGTCGATGAAGAAGCCCCAGGAGTCTCCGTAGATGGGGTAGGGCCCGGAATCGTCCAGCGGGTTGTCGGAGGCGCGCA
>CAZKWG010000271.1:0-9458 GCA_964556105.1 uncultured Enterobacterales bacterium
CCTTCGGGGGCACCTCCCCCACGGAGGGGGGAGGGGGTTGCTGGGGGTCGGGGGTTGCTGGGGGTCGGACCTTATCCATTATCCTTTTTTGTCGTGCTCCTCCCCCGGCTGCAGGTCGAGGACCAGGACATCCGGCGGCGCCCAGGCGCGCATGGGGATCTCGATGCCGCCGAGGCCGCGAGACACAAAGAGCGTCAGCGTGTCCAGCGTGTGTCGACCGAAGGGGAAGGCGCGGCTGGTCGGGCCAGGGACGATGATCGGCCGCGGCCCGGGCAGGGCGACCTGACCGCCGTGGGTGTGGCCGCAGAGCAGGAGGGAGACGCCACGATTCTCCAGGTGCGCCAGCCCCTCCGGCGCATGCGCGACCGCCAGCCGGACCTTTGCTTGCGGTACGGCCGCCAGCGTGCGCTCCCCGTCGGGCTCACCGGTCCAGGGCTCGTCCAGGCCGAAGATCGCGACCTCGTCGTGCGGCGCTGGCAGGGAGACGCCGTCGTTGATCAGCACCGTCGCGCCGGCCTCGCGCAGCGCGTCCTCCAGCAGGCCGTGATGCGTCCACAGGTCGTGGTTGCCCATGACCGCCACGCGGGCGCGCGCCGGCACCGAGGCCACCAGCCGCCGCAGCGTCTCGGCCGCCTCGGGCGTCGCGTCCAGGAACACGTAGTCGCCGCCCAGCACCAGCAGATCCGGCCCCGCCTCGGCCAGCAGCGTGAAGGCGCGCGAGAGCAGCGCAGGCGGCGTGGTCGGCCCGATGTGCAGGTCCGACGCGAACGCCAGCCGCAGCGGGCTCCGAAGCCCAGGGATCGCCAGCTCCTCCCGCCAGACCCGCACCGCGCAGCGCCCGGGTAAGGCCCCCCACAGCGCGCCCGGCCAGCCGCCCACGTAGGCCAGCCGCAGCGTGGACTCCACCAGCCCGCGAGCCGGCGAGTAGTTTCGGCCCCGACCCTGTGCGCGCAGCGAGAGCATGGACGGACCATGCCGCACAGGGGCGGGTAGAGGCCAGTCTCGTTCTGTCTCCTGTCGCGGGCGCGGCGCGCGTCCTGCGCTTCGACTGTCGCCCGCCGCCGTCACGGATTATCCCCTCCCATGCTCATCGCCCCGCTCCTCGCAACCGCGCTCGCCGCCGACCTCACCCTCGCGCCGGGGGAGGACTGGTGCGCCGCGCTGAACGCCGCCGCGCCCGGCGACACGATCACGCTGGCCGCGGGGGAGCACGCCGGCCCCTGCACGATCACCGCGTCCGGCGAGGAGGGCGCGCCGATCACCCTCGCCGGCGAGGACGCCGCCATCGTCTACGAGGGCGCCAGCGCCAACGTCACCGATCTCAACGGCAGCCACCTCGTCCTGCGCGGGCTCCGCTTCGGGCCGACCAGCGCCGACATCGACGCGGTCAAGATTCGCGCGGGTGAGGACATCACGCTCTCCGAGAACCGCTTCGACCGCGTGGGCGGCATCAGCGTCTCGGCGAACAGCGCGGACACGGCCAGGGTCTCGATCTTGAACAATGAGTTCGAGGACCTGCGGGCGACGGGCCTCTATCTGGGCTGCCACGACGGCACGTGCATCAGCGCCGACTTCCTCATCCAGGGCAACCGCTTCGACGGCGTCACCTCCACCGGCGTCGGCTACGCCATGGAGACCAAGCTCGGATCGTATGGGACCATCGCCGACAACACCGTCCATGACGCCCAGGGCCCCGCGGTGGAGGTCTACGGGTCGAGCGGCGGCGAGCGCACCGTGGTCGAGCGCAACCTGGTCATCGGCTCACGCGACGCCGCGACCTTGGAGATCGGCGGCGGACCCGCGCTGGTGCGGAACAACATCGTCATTGGGGGCGCGGGCGCCGCCTTGTCCGTCTACGACTACGGGGGCCGCGGGCTGGTCCAGGACATCGTCGTCATCGGCAACACCCTCTGGGGCGTGGGCGGCGCGGCGGTCAACCTCTCCGGCTGGGAGGCGGGGGCCGGGCTGGCCTTCGAGGGCAACGCGCTGGGGCGCGACGACGGCGCCAGCGCCATGCCCGAGGGGATCGACGGCGTGCCCATGGAGGGCAACCTGGACTGTCTGGACGGGGCCGCCTGCTGGCGAGACGCCACCGGCTGGGATCTCTGGCCGCTCGAGGCCGGCGCGCTGGTCGGCGCGGGCGTGGTGACCGACCCGGCGCTCACGGAGGACTGGTGCGGACGCTCGCGCGCCGCGCCGCCCACCGTCGGCGCGCTGGAGCCGGGATCGGGGGAGGAGGCGCCCTTCTCCATTGACGCCACCGCCGCGGCCTGGTGCCCGGAGCTGCCGGCGGAGGACACTGGCGACACCGGCGACACCGGCGACACCGCTGAGCCCGCCGACACGGACGCGTCCGGCGAGACCGGCCGGCCTCAGGAGACCGGAGCGCCCAAGGACGCGGGCTGCGGCTGCGCCAGCGGGGGCGGCGCTGCCGGCGGGCTCAGCCTGCTCCTGGCGCTGGGCCTGCTCCGGCGACGATCCGCGCGCTAACGAAGCTTCTCCGCGGTCTTCCGATCCTCCAGCGGCAGCCAGGTGCCCAGCAGCCAGTCTACGGCGCCGGTCACCCCGAAGTTGCCGCGCACCCGCGCGTGGTGCAGGTCGTGGAAGCCCGCCCAGGTGGCGAAGGGCAGGTTGTAGCCGCTGTGCGTGATCACGACGTTGAGCGTGCCCAGCACGGCGAAGATGGCGATGGTGAACGCGTGCGGCAGGACGATGAGCGCCGCGAGCCCCAGCGGCGCCACGCCGGTCAGGACGAATTCCACCGGGTGTTGATAGAGCGAGGCCATGCCCGTGGACGCGGTGAAGCGATGATGGACGCCGTGAATGTGGGTCATCCACCAGGGGCGGTGCAGCGCGCGGTGGCCCAGGTAAAAGAGCAGGTCGGTGACGAGGGTGAGCAGGACGAGGTCCAGCAGCACCTCGCCCGCGCCGGGGAGGGGCGTCTCGAAGCGCCACCCGCGGGCCTGCAGCGCCACCTGCAGGGCCAGCAGCGTCGGCGGCAGGAAGACCAGGTGGTTGAGCAGCGACAGGCGCACCACCTCACGGTCCGTCGGCTGCCAGGGGCGCGCCCGGTCCGCCTGAATCTTCGTGCGGTAGAGCCAGCGGGGTCCGCGCTTGTGATCGAGCAGCCAGGTCAGGCCGATGGCCGGCCAGCTGGACAGGATGGCGAGCAGCCAGAGCCCGCCCGTCAGCAGCAGCCAGGGGTTGACGGTCGCGAGCGCCGCCCAGCCCTGCTGGAAGGACGCCTGCTGGCTGAGCAGGAGCGCCCCGCAGAGCAGCGTCGCGTGCAGCAGGAAGCTGCCGGGTCGTGGCCCCTCGAGTCGGCTGGACATGGACCGCGCGCCTCCTGGCGTTCATTGTGCCACGAGGCGCGCCCCGCCGCTCGGCCCTCCCGTGAGAGCGCCGCTCAGCCCGCGTTCGGGTCCGCCACGCGCCCGATGAAGAGGATGGCGCCCGTCAGGTCGTCGCGGATCCCGAAGATGAAGGGGTGGTCGGCGATGAACTCGGGCACCTCGCTGGGGCCCGCGGAGGTCTCCATCACGGTCACCGCGGTCGCCGCGGCGGCCTCCGTGCCCGACTCGTCCACCTTGACCCAGGCCTCGTGGATGACGTCGTCGATCTTCAGGCCGCCGCCGGCCACCATGCCGCTGAGGTCCGCCCCATCGGAGAACGCCGTGGGCATGCCGAGGTCCGTGAGGAGGTCCTTCAGCCCCAGGTTCAGCCGCAGCTCCAGCCGCGGCAGGCCGATGTCGACGTCCGCGCCGCCTGCGTCGGCGAGCAGCCCGCTCAGCGTCTCGCCGTCCAGGCTCTCCTCGAGCGCCGGGAGCCCGTCGATGGCGTCGGGCAGGATGGCGAACATCGAGACCTCCTCGCCCTTGTAGGGCAGGACCAGCACCTTTCCGCCGCTGAACGTGCCGTAGCGCGCCGGCAGCTCGCCCTGCATCATGTCCACGGTCACCACGCTGCCGTCGGCGCGCGTGAAGTCCTTCTCCCGGGTCGCGTCCTCCTCGAAGGCCTCCGCCCAGTCGCCCTTGAACCAGATGGCGTTGGCCAGGACGGCGCGCGTGGCCGCGGTGATCGTGCCCGCCCCGAGCAGCTCGTCGATGTTGCCGCGGGTCTGATCGGAGACCCAGCCGTTGATGTCCGCGCGCGCGCCCTCGGGGTCCTGCTGGAAGTCCAGCTCGGCGAGCTCGGCGCCGTAGTCCTCGGCCGTCCGATCGAGGAAGTCGGCCTCCCAGCCCAGGCCCTCCTGGCCGAAGAGGCGGTTGCCGATGGCGATCTCGTAGCCCTTGAAGCGGCCGTCCAGATCCTGGGTGAGCAGGCCCAGGTTCGTGTGGAAGCTGTCCTCGTCCTCGCCCACATGGAGCACGTCGCGCATCTCCTCTTCGGTCGTCCCCTCGGCGCCGGCCAGCGTCATGCCCAGCGCGCTGTAGACGGAGAACGGCGAGAGGAACAGGTTCTCGTCGCCCTCCGCGGCGGCGGCGCCGTACAGGTCCGCCGTGAACGCGTTGTTCCCCTCGACGACGACCTCGAGGTCCGGGGTGAGCTCGATGTCGCGATCGACCTTGCAGGCGAAGAGGGGCAGCAGGAAGGGGAGCAGGCGCGGGGACATGGGACCTCCGGGGTGAAACCAGTTGCCTTCTTGTATTTGCAAGGGCCGTGCCACGACGATTGTTGAGCTTCATCCGTGAGGCATGCGCGGCGTGCGTCGTGGATCGTGGCGCTGATGTCGTGGTTCGAGCAGAAGGTCTGCGGAGGCGTCTGGGGTCCGTCTAGGGTCTGACCTTATCGATTATCCTTTTTTATCGGCTCGACGACGAGAGTCAGCGGGCTATGACCCGCTTCATGCTCTGGCTCCTCCTCGCCTGCGCCGCCGACAAAGACAGCCTCGCCCTCGAGACCGCCGAGACCGCCGTCCCGGAGACCTGGACGACGCTCCCGCTGGTCTGCGAGGCCCCCGCCGCGCTGCCGGACGATCCACTCCAGATGGAGGGCTCCGTGCGCGTCCAGCAGGTGGACGGTTCGGGCTTCCTCGAGGCGATCGACGTCGATCTGGACGGCGATCTGGCCTATGTGGTGGGGCAGGGCGGGTTCCTCATCTTCGACGTCTCCAGCCCGACGGCGCCCACGAAGCTCTACGGGCCGTGGGAGAGCTGGCAGGGCAAGCTCCACCGCGTCGAGCCGCTCGCGGAGGGCTTCGTCGCGACCAGCCAGCGCGACGAGGGCGTCTACATCTGGGACACGTCCACGCCGGCCAGCGCGGAGATCGTGGGGGAGATCCTGGGCGCGGGGATGGAGGGCCTCTTCTACGCGGACGGGCTGCTCTACGTCACCGTGCGTGACGAGGGGCTGCGCGTCTACGACGTCAGCGATCCCACGGCGCCGGTGCAGGTCGGCGCCGCGGCTGGGCTCGAGGCGCCCTGGGAGCTGGCGGCCAGCGGCGACGGCTGGCTGTACGCGGCCGACAACGCGCTCGGCGTCGTGCCTTTCGACATCACCGATCCGCGCGCCCCTCTGCTCGGCGCGCCCTTCGCGCTGAGCGGCCCCGCGCTGCATGCGCGCTACGCCGAGGATCGCCTCTACGTGTCCACGGGCGGCGACGGCGTCGTGATCCTCGACGTGAGCGCGCGCGGCGCGCCCGAGGTGGTCGAGGTCGTCGAGACCGGCGGCTCGGCGGTGATGAGCGCGGTCGCCGACGGGCGGCTGTGGGTGGTGGACCACGAGGGCGTGGCGGTCTTCGACCTCGGCACCTCGCCCGCGACCCCGATTCAGCGCCAGGACACGGAGCAGTTCGCCCTCTCGGTCGACGCCGCGGGCGCGCGGGCCTTCGTCGGCGACTGGAACATCTTCGAGATCTGGTCGCTCACGGCGGGCGCGGCGGGCGCGATCGACCTGCCCAGCGACACGCTGCGCATGAGCGGCGGCGTCGCCGAGGCGACGATCACGAACCGCGGCGCGGGCGCGCTGAGCCTGGCGGGCGCCACTGTCGAGGACGCCGCCGTGACGGTGGAGGTGAGCGCGGACAGCCTCGGGCCCGGCGAGTCTGCGACCCTGCGCCTGAGCGGGCTCACGACGGACACGACCCTCTGTCTGGCCTCGGATGATCCGGACGATCCGGTCCTCTCGCTCGAGGTCCTCGACGCCGCCGCGCCGCCCGCGGGGGTGGCGGCGCCGGACTTCGCGCTCCAAGGGCTGGACGGCCTGACCTACCGGCTCTCCGAGCAGCTCGGGCACCCGGTCCTGCTGGCCTATTTCGCCACCTGGTGACCCGTCTGTCCGTCCGAGGTCTCGGACATCCAAAACAACCTGGCAGCGGACTACGCCGACGAGGGGCTGGTGGTCTGGGCGATCACCACCCGCGAGAACGCCGAGACGGTCCAACGTTGGGCGGACGCTTTCGACATCACCCTGCCGATCCTGCTGGACTCGGACGGCAGCGTGACGCAGGACTACGAGCAGACCATGGCCTTCCCGACCGGCGCATACCCGCAGGAGTGGCTGATCGGCACCGACGGCGTCATCGAGTACTACAGCAACGAGCTGGAGATCGACGAGCTCACCGAGCTCATCGAGGCGGAGCTCGCGGGGGAGTGAGGCGGGTGAGCGTGTCCGGTGGTACCGTCATGCTGGAGGCTCCCCATGCTCCGCTCCCTGAACCTGCTGTCTACGTTGTGCCTCGCCGCCTGCACGCTCACGGAGAAGCCCGCGGCCACAGATGATCTCCCCGTCTGGTCCTACGCGGACCTGCGGCTCGAGGCCGACGCTGATGGGACGGTTCGGGTGAGCGGCCGGCTCACCCGCAACCACGAGAGCGAACAGGACGAGACCCCGCTCTACGTGGTCCACGAGGGCGAAGACGGCGAGGGCGTCTATGAGCTTCGCGCGCTCGGCGGCGGTCTGGCGCCAGAGGAGGAGCGGTCCTTCGCGCTGGCGTTCGCGGTCCTCCTGCCGCTGGAGGGTGGCTGGAGCAGAGACTGCGTGTGGCTTCAGGGCGCCGACGACAGCGACCTCCCGACGGCCCTGGATCTCGGCTGCGTCAGCGCGATGGTGCCGGACTCTGGCTGACTCGAAGTAGGGTCAGACCTTATCCATTATCCTTTTCGATCCTGTTTTGAACCTGGAAAGCCCTGGCCGCCCCCAGGTGCTGGAGCGCCTCCAGGAGCTCCGCCTCGGAGGGCTGCCCCTCGCCGCCGGCAAAGCGCGCCAGCAGCTCGCCCACGCTCACGTCGCCGCCCTCGTTCAGGCGCTTCACCAGCGGCAGGAACATCGGCAGCGCGGTGAGCATGGTGCCGTTGACCGCGCAGGGGAAGCCGTCTTCCTGGACCTCACCCCAGAGGATGGGGTGTTGACCCACGCCGACCAGCCTGTCCTCGGCCCCCAGCTCCGGCAGGGGCAGGCGCTCGGGGACGCGGCGAAAGCCCGCCGAGGAGAGCCAGGCCAGGGCCTGCTCGCGCCAGTAGGCGTCGATGTCCGGGTCGTCCAGGTGGCGGCGGACCTCGGCGTGCTTCTGAGCGATGGCGTGCAGCACGTCGTCCGGGCCGTTCAGCCGCCCTGGCAGGGCCTCGTCCTCGCTGAGCACAGCGCGATCGAAGAGCTCGGTGCTGGCGTCCTCGAGCATGCGGAAGGGTGAGCCGGGGCCGTGCCGAGACGAGGGCGCCAGGGCGAGCGTGAGCGTGGCGGTGAAGTCCGCGTCCACCGACTCTGCGAGGTGCCACCAGGAGGCGGGCCAGAAGAACACGTCGCCCGGTCCACCCTCCAGCACGATGGCCTGGTCGCGCCAGGGGCCCTCGTCGAGGTCCTCGAACATGTGCTGGCCGCGCTCGGCGCCCTCCGGCACGCCCTCCTGGTCGGCGAAGGTGTCGAAAGGCCAGACCAGGAAACGTTTGCGGCCGTGCAGGACGAAGGTCAACGTGTCGAGCGAGTCTTTGTGCAGCTTGAAGAAGGCGCGCCGGTAGTTCCCGAAGAAGATCTCCGAGTGGGCGCCGCCGGGCAGCATGCCGGTGCGGGCGTAGAGGGCGCGCAGAAAGGTGGTGGCGCGCGACCAGACGCCGAAGTCCATCGCCGGGACGTCCTCCTGGACCAGCCCCAGCTCGGCGTCGCCGATGCGCGCGCGCAAGGCGGCGATATAGCCCGCCAGATCGCCGTGCTCGGGGCGGGCCGCGTCACGGGAGAGGTCATAGCCGCGAGGCTTGCCGTCCAGGAACACGCGCGGCAGGAAGGTCGAGACGCCCAGGGTGTCGAATCGCCGGGCCGTCTCGCACAGCACGCGGAAGGCGTCGTCGGCGTCGAAGAGCGGAGGCTCGACGGGCCGCCGCCAGGCCCTCGGCTGTCGGCCCCAACACTCCAGCACGAGCTCGTCGAGCATCGCGTCTGGGAGGGGAGGGAGCGTCATGGAGGTGCCTTGGGGCGGCCCGCGAGGAGGAATCCGAGACTACTGGCGGCGGACGCGACCGTCGGAGCCGGCGCCAGAGCGGATCGAAGCCTTGATCTTCATGAGGACCTCCAGGGGGTGCGACGCGGATGCGTCGCGTGTCATGGATATTCATGCCGCCCGCGGGACGTCAAGGAGTTGTCTGGCGGCGGTCCGATAGCGACCAGGGGCTCTTCAGCGTGGACGTCGCTTGTGATATGTTGCCCCGGCCCTTAACGTAGGAGTTTTCATGCGCCGCTCTCTGCTCTTCGCGCTCTTTTCGTTCATGCTCTCGCTCGGCGTAGCCCATGCCCAGGACGCGGCTCCGCTCGTCCCCTACCAGAAGATGGTCGGCGAGACCTTCATCGAGGAGATGGACGGCCAGCCGGTCCACATTCAGGTGGTCTACGACGGAATGGCCGACAGCAACATCATCTCCATGTACAAGATGTCGAAGATCGACGTCAAAGGGAACATGTTCATCGTCCACCATGACCCCGCGGGCGCTCCCGGGACGCCGACCTTCGCGGGTGGGCCCGTCATGCCGCCCTTCGCGATCGGCGTGCCGAAGGCGCTCGCCGACACGCTGCTGGCCGCGAAGCCGGGCACCGTGCTGGACATCACCGGCGTCGCGAGCAAGACGAAGTTCGGCATGATGGGCGTCACGACAAAGGGGCTGTGCGTCACGGCCTCGGCGGTGACCGTGGTGCCCGCGACGCCCGTGGTGCCTGCGGCGCCCTGAGCGCTCGGGTTCCCTGAGCTCGGTGAGAACAGGCCCGTTCCCAGAGGTTTTTTGTCGATGACCCTCCTCACCGTGCTCCTCCTTGCCTGCGCCGATCCCGCGCCTGCCGCCTTCGCCGATCTGCACAGCGCGGTCGGCACGACCACGCGCGTGACTGTGCGAGGCCGCGTCCTGCGCGCGCGGGAGCCCTCCGACCTGCCGCGGGCGCAGGCCTCACAGGACGAGCTGGACCGGGCGGAGCTCACGCTCGCGCTGGTCGGGCCGGATGGCGTCGCGGTGACCAGCCGCGCGGCGCGGGCCAGCGAG
>CAZKWG010000272.1:0-1907 GCA_964556105.1 uncultured Enterobacterales bacterium
GCTCGGGCGGAGGGCGGTTGGGCGGCGGGGAGCGCAGCTCCTTCGCGCTCGGGCGCAACCTGCACCTCACCCTGCTGCCGATGCGCGCGGCGGGGGAGTACCCGCGCGGCGTGATCCTCCACTACAACCTGTGGTTGAATTTCGAGGGGGCGGAGGAGCCCGTCGAGATCGTGCGCCTTGGCCTGGGCGCGCCCCTCTGCTACGAGGAGGCCGACCTGCGGCCCTCCTTCGTGATCCCCCGCGCGGACGCCGACGGAGACCTGCTCTACGGCTCTTGCAGAAAGGCGCACGGTGTCGGCCAGGACATGCTCGCCGCGGGCGACCTGCTGATGGCGGCGCGCTGGAAGGACCCGAAGCGCCGGCCCAGCGCGCTGCTGCTCGTGGGGGATCAGATCTACGCCGACGACGTGGCCCCGAGGATGCTCCTCCTCGTCCAGGCCCTCTCCCAGGCCCTGATGGGCAGTCTGGAGCAGATCCCGCGCTTCGACGAGACGCGCGCGCGGACGGGCCCCAGCGCCAGGGCGCCGCTGGTCGAGAAGATGAAGGAGGCCTTCAGCACCGAGGTGGGCGCCAACCACCTGATGCGCTTCGGCGAATTCGCGGCGATGCACCTGCTCGCCTGGTGCCCGAACCTCTGGCCCGCCGACTGGAGCTGGCTGACCGTCGGCGCGCCGGGGGTGCGGGACGAGGACGCGCTCACGCGCGCGACGAAGGACGCGGACGCGGGGCGCAGCCTGGTCGCCTTCCAGGGCGGCGTGGCGCGGGTGCGGCGGCTGCTCGCCAACATCCCCACCTACATGATGTTCGACGACCACGAGATCACCGACGACTGGTTCCGGAAGACGAACCATCGGCTGTACAGCTACAGCCTCTTCCCGGCGCGCCGGATCGTCAGCAACGGGCTCGCGGCGTACTGGGCCTTTCAAGGCGTGGGGCACGAGCCCTCGCGGTGGGCCCAGGCCCCCGTGAAGCCACGTCAGCACGAGCCGCCGCGCTCGGACGAGGAGTGGAGCGCCTGGCTTCTGTGGGAGATCGTGCAGACAGGCGTGAACGGCATCGCGAGCGACCGCTTCGACGATCTGTTCTGGGCGCGATACGACAAACCGGAAGCCTCTCACCCGATCCGCTTCAGCTTCGTCGCGCCGACGGTCCCGCCGACCCTGTTCGTCGATACGCGCACCCAGCGGGTCTACGGCGACCTCCAGGATCCAGCGCCGCAGCTGGTCTCGGCGTACGAGCTGGACAGGCTCTGCGCGCAGGTCGAGGAGCTGGCGAGAACGGGCGTCTGTCCCTCGCCCAGGGGGGGGACCCTCCTCGTCGCCGTCGCCACGCCGGTGTTGGGCATTCCGGGCGTGGAGTGGGGTCAACGAACAGCCGCGAAGCTCGGCCAGGCTGACCGCGTCGACGAGGAGGCCTGGCTGTCCAACGTCGAGGGCTACATGAGCCTGCTGCGGACGCTGTGCACGGATGGCCGGTTGAACGCGAATCGTTACGTGCTGATCTCGGGCGACGTCCATTATGGATTCACGGCCTCGGCGCTCGTGAGCTGGGCGAAACGGGGCGCGCCGGGGCGTCCCGTCAGGATCGATCAGCTCAACTGCAGCGCGCTGAAGAACCAGACGGTGGGGCTGGACCGGTTGATTCTAGGGTTGACGGAGGCGCTCGGCTCCTCGGGCCTGGATCTCAGGAGCGTGGCCCGTGCGCACATCTTGGATGCGCTTGGCTTGGACACGCGGAGCGCCGTGAGCCTCTACGGCTGGACGGGCGCGGGCGCCGCGACGGCCCTCTCCGCGGTCGCGCTCACGAGGCTGAGCGCTGGGCTCGTGGCGAAGGTCAAGTGGGCACAGGAGCTGGCTGAGCGGGGTGGCCTCGAGGCGCTGGCCAAGGCCTTGAAGATCGCGAGTGAC
>CAZKWG010000272.1:1917-9430 GCA_964556105.1 uncultured Enterobacterales bacterium
AGTGACGCTCCGGCCCTCGCGCTCGCCCTGAAGCTCTTCAAGCTGCCCAATCCCGTGCCTTTGAACGTGATTCGGGCCCCGAGCGGCGGCGGTGGCGTCCTGATCGTCGGCGGCCCGCAGTTCGTGGTCCGGGACTGGATGGACGAGCTGCTGGCGGACATGGGCTACAACCTGCGCGAGCAGCGCACCTACGTGCCGATGCTCGACGCCAGGCGCAAGGAGCCTCGATGGATGCTGGTCGAGAACAGCATCGGCCAGATCGTCTTCGAGGGCGGGAAGCTGCACCATCACCTGTGGACGGCCGGGGGCGACGAGCTCCCGGAAGATGCGCGCGGCCTGATTCGTCTCAGCGCGACCCTCGGCCGATGAGGCCCGCGCTGCGGCGGGGCGCTGTGATATTCTGAACGCCTGCTCAGAGAGGCTCACGTGCGCATTCCCCTTCTTCCGTTCCTCCTCGGCGCTCACCCCTGAAGCAGATGCCCAGGCTCCACCTCCACCTCGAGCTCGTCCGGGCCCGCG
Source organism: uncultured Enterobacterales bacterium (assembly GCA_964556105.1). Lineage (GTDB taxonomy): Bacteria > Myxococcota_A > UBA796 > UBA796 > CAZKWG01 > CAZKWG01. The sequence continues at coordinate 2,437 of CAZKWG010000272.1, forward strand.
CAGGCGGGGACGGCTTCGCCTTCGAGCCCGGGCCCCAGCGCTACCTGGTCCGCACGCCGGGCGGGGGCTTTCGCGAGATCGGCTTCGACTGGGATGATGCGCTGCTCGCCGATCTGGCGGCGATGGCCGGGGCGAGACCGAGCCCTGCCGTCGCGGCGCGCCTGGGCGAGCGCATGCGCGCCTTCATCCACGACACGCCCCTCGCGGCGGTCGAGGCCCAGCTCGCCGAGGGCGCCCCCGCCTGGCTGACCGTCCGGTCGGCGGCCGCCGAGCTCTACGCGCTGCCCTGGGAGCTCCTCGCGCTCCGGCCCTCCGGGCTCTGGCTGGGACAGCTCCCAGAGCTCCTGCTCAGCCACGCGTGGCCGGAGGCGCGCGCGAGGCCGGCGGACAGGGGAGGGGAGGGCGGACGCCTGCTCTTCGCCTGGTCGGAGGCGGGCGGCCCCGTGCCCCACGCCGAGCAGGCCGCCGCGATCGCCCGCGCGGCGGAGGGGGTGCTGAGCTGGAGCCCAGAGGCCGACAGCCTGAGCGGGGCCTCGCTGGCCGGGCTGAGCGCCGCGCTGAACGAGGCGCGCATGGCGGGCCGGCCCTTCGTGGCGCTGCACCTCCTGGCGCATGGGGTCGCGGGACCCGAGGGCGGGAGCCTGATCCTGGACGGGGCGGCCGGCCCGATGCGGGTGGACGCGGCCGCGCTGAGAGGCGCGCTGTCGCCCCACCTCGGCGCGCTGCGCCTCGTCGTCGTCGCCGCCTGCCAGTCCGCGAGCACGGGGGCGCCGGGCGGGGCGCTGGGCGGGGCGGCGCTGGCCTTGCATCGGGCCGGGGTGGAGGCGGTGGTCGGCGCTCGACAGCCCCTCTCGCTGCGCAGCGCGACGCAGCTCACCGAGACCCTGTACACGGAATTGCTGCAACGCAGCAATTCCGTGGAGCGCGCGTTCCTCGCGTCTCGTCGGGCGATCCTGGAGCGTGGCGACAGCGCGGGGGGCCTCCAGCTCTGGAGTCACCCCGAGGAGGGCGGCGACACGCGCCCCTTCGTGCTGCGCCCGTTTCGCGGCCTGCTGGCCTTCGAGGCTCGGGATCAGCGCTTCTTCTTCGGTCGGGATCGCGAGCGCGACGCGCTGCTGCGGCGGGTGCTCGACGCGTCCGAGGGCCGGGCGCCACGCTTTCAGGTGCTGTGCGGCGCGACCGGATCGGGCAAGAGCTCGCTCGTCCGCGCGGGCCTGCTGCCGCCCCTGGTCGAGCGGGGCTGGCGGATCGCCTTCGTCCGCCCCGCGAGCGCGCCGATCGCCAGCCTGGACGCCGCGCTCGACGCGCTGGGGCCCGACGATCGGCTGCTGATCGTCGTCGATCCCCTGCAGGAGCTGTTCACCGCGGTCGCGCAGCCCGAGGAGCGCGCGGCCATCGCCGCCGCCTTGCACGAGGCGACCCAGGACCCGCGCGTCGTCCTGCTGGCCGGCGTGCGCGTGGACTATCTGGGCCGCTGCGAGGAGATCCATCTGGATCGCGGCCGGCTGCGTCTCGACACCCTGGTCTACGACGAGGCGCACCGTGTCTTCCTCGCCGCGCCCGGCCCCGCGCAGCTCCGGGCCGCCGCCGTCGAGCCGCTCGCCCGCGTCGGGCTGGCCTTCGAGGCGGGTCTGCTCGAGGTGATCCTCGCGGACGCGGGGAGCGAGCCCGGGGCGCTTCCCGCCCTCCAGCACGCGCTCGATCGCCTCTGGACGCTCCGCGAGGGCCGTCTGCTCACCCACCAGGCTTATCTTGGGTTGGGTGGGATCTCCGGCGCGCTCGCCACGTCGGCCAGCGAGGTGCTCGACCGGATGAGCGACGAGGAGCGGCCCATCGCCCGGCACCTGCTGGTGGCGCTGGTTCACCTCGGGAAGGAGGGCGTGCTGGCCTCGCGCAGACAGGCGCAGCTCGACCAGCTCCTCCCCGCGGACGTCGAGGCTCGGGCGCGGGCCGCGCGCGTGCTGGAGCTCCTGGTCGAGGCGCGGCTGGTCGTCCTGTCCCGCCAGGGCGACGCCGTGGGGGTGGAGATCGCCCACGAGGCGCTGCTTCGGCGCTGGGATCGGCTGCGCGCCTGGGTGGAGGAGGACGCCGATCAGCACCGCCGGCTGGAGGAGCTGCGCGTCGGGGCCGAGAGCTGGGAGCGGCACCGCGCGGAGCCCGACGGCGGGGCCTCCTACCTTCTCCGTGGCACGCGGCTCGGCTACGCGCGGGAGATCCTGGCCGGGGCCCAGCCGCCCGCGCGGGTGCTCGCCTTCGTCGAGGCGAGCGTGGAGGCCGAGGCCCAGGTCGCGCGCCAGCGTCTGGCCGACCTGAGCGAGCGGGAGCGGCTGGCGAAGGAGGCCATGGACGCCGCGACGCGGGCGCGGGACGCGGCCCTGCTCGCCAGCGCGCGCGCCTGGCGGGAGGCCGATCCAACGTTGTCCCTTCAGCTCCTGCGCGCGGTGCGCGGCGCCGATCAGCCCTTGGATTGGATGCAGGAGGCTTTCGACGTGCTCGGGCAGCCGCTCTGCGTCTCGGCGTGGACGCTGGACGAGGCGCCGGAGGCGGTGCGGGGGCTCCTGTCGCCGGCGCGCCGCGCGGGCGCGCTGCAGGTGTCGTCTCCCGATGGGGAGCGGGTCGCGACGGCTGGCGCGGACGGGCGGGTGCGGGTCCTCGACCGTCAAGGCGCGCCGCTGCTCACCCTGCGCGGGCACGTCGGCGCCATCCTCGATCTGGCCTGGAGCGCGGATGGACGTTGGCTCTGCTCCGGCTCCGAGGATCAGACGGCGCGCGTCTGGGAGGTCGAGACGGGATCCTCGACGGTCTTCCGTGGCTTCTCCGCGCCGGTCACGGCGGCGCGCCTGGCGCCGGACGGGGAGCGCCTCGCGGCGGGCTCCAAGGACGGGACGCTGCGCGTCTGGGAGCGGGAGAGCGGTCGAGAGCTGAGCCGACGGGACCTCGGCGCGGCCGTGTGCGCGCTCGCCTGGGGGCCGAGCCTGCTCCTCGGGGACGCTGCGGGGCGCGTGTACACCCTCGGCGTGGAGGGCGCTGGCCACGCGCTGGCCGGGCATCGTGGCCCGATCCTCGCGGTCGCCTGGAGCGCGGACGGGCTCGCGCTCAGCGCCTCGGAGGACGGGAGCGCGCGCGCCTGGCGTCTGACGCCGCGTCAGGTCGCGCCGCTCGCGCTGCCCGTGGCGTTGCGACGGACCGGCGCGTTGGATTGGAGCCCCGGTGGGGACCTGCTCGCCTGTGGCGGCGTGGAGAGCATGGCGCTGCTGGTCCGTCCCGACGCCCCCGAGCAGGGGCCGATCGCCCTGAGAGGCCACAAGGAGTCGGTTCGTGCGCTGGCCTGGAGAGCAGACGGCAGCGCGCTGCTGACGGGCTCCAACGACGACACGGCGCGGATCTGGAGCGCCGCCGGGCGATGCCTCGCCATCCTGCACGGGCACACGAGCCAGATCCTCAGCGTGGCCTGGAGCGCGGCGGACCTGCTCGCCTCAGGCGACGCAGACGGGAGCGTGCGCCTGTGGAGCCGCGAGGGGCGACTGCGCGAGGACCTTTGCTTTCGCCATGACAACGAGGTGCGGCTGCTCCGGTTCTCGCGAGACGGTCGCTGGCTGCTCTCCCACGCGGCGGATCGCACCGCGCGGCTGACGCCCGCAGGCGGCGGCGAGGGCTGGACGCTGGGCGTGAGCTGGACGCGGGCGAGCGGGGCGAGCGCTGGACGGGCGATCACGGCGGCCTGCTGGGCCGAGGGGCGCGCCATCCTCGGCAGCGCGGCGGGGGAGCTGCTGGAGGCCGATCCCGAGACGCGCAGCGTTCGCGTGATCGGGCAGGTCGAAGGGGCGATCAGCGCGCTCGCGGCGGATGGCGCGCGCGTGGCGGCCAGCACCGGCGCCGGCCTGGTGATCCTGTGCGAAAACGCACAGTCCACGACCCTCGTCGCGGCCGGCGCGCCCGCCACCCAGCAGCTCCTGCTCGCCTCGGGAGGCCGCCTCCTCCTGGGTCTGGACGTGGGCGGCCGGACCTGGGTGATGGACCTGCGCGGCGCGCGGGAGCGCGTCTCGCTCGTCACGCAGGGGCGCGCGCTGCGGATGGCCCTCGCGTCGGATGGCGAGCGCCTCGCCGTGGCCTGCGACGACGGAGCGCTGCGCGTCTGGCCGCTCAGCACGGCGCGGACGATCGCGTTGCTGACGGCGGCCTCCGCGGCGGAGCTCGATCGCGAGCAGCGGCGCCGTTATCTTGGAGAGCCCTGAGCTCTGGCCTCAGGGTGCTTCATCGCTGTGGACGCAGGGTTGACGCAGCGTGGCACCGATCCCACCCTCCGCCCAATGCCGCGGGTGGGCGCCGGCGACCTCTCCACGTCCGCCAGACGTTCCGGATCTTCACCCGCCAGCGTCTCCGGATCTCACAGCGTGGAAGGTCGAGCGTCGTGGGGAGATCAGGGCAGACCAGTCCGCGGGCATGCTGGCGCACCTGTACGGCTGACCCGCCGAGATCGTGCCGATGCGCCACCTGATCGGCCCCGCTCAGCGGCTCGCGATTGGGCTCCGTCACCCGGTCTACGACTGCCTCTACATCGCGCTGGCGATGGATCGGGACACCACGGTCGTCACCGCGGACGAGCGCTTCGTGGCGCTGGTCCGGTCGACCAGCCTCGCGGAGCGGGTCATCCTGCTGGGCGAGGTCCATCGGGTTCTGGCCTGATGGAGGCTGTTCGTTCGATGCAGGTCTGCGGCATTGCGCGGTGAATGGACCCGAACCGGAATTCCCAGCGCTCCGCCGCCCAGAAGCAAAAAACGCCGACTCTTGCTGTCGCGAGAGTCGGCGTTTTATGAGGGGATTTTTGTGGTCGGCCTGCGTGGACGTAACTCGAACCTTCTCCGGCGCGCCGGACCCGGAGATCAGGGGTGCGATGGCCGGGGTTCGTGCAGCGGTCGTCGCCAGGCGGTGCCCCAGGACGGCCTCGCTCGGCGACCCGCGCCTCGCCGGCCCTCACGAGCCAGCGTCTTCCAGCACCTCGGCCTCCAGGTCCGCCGCCGAGAAGCCGAGCTGGATTTCGATCACCTCGAGATCGGGGGCAAAGACGATGTAGGTGGGGAAGCTCGCCACGTCCATGGCGTAGGCGCCCCAGGCGCGGTCGGCCAGCACCGGCGCCTTCAGATCGAAGGAGTCCACCCAGGTCTGCACGTCGTCCTGGGTCGCCGTGCCGTCCGTGTCGGCGAGCGAGGGGGACAGCACCGTCATGACCTCCACGCTGAACGACTGAATCCTGGTCTCTGCATGTGGCGCGCGAACTCGGCGCCAGCTCCCTGGCAAAGCCGGTCGAGGGGGACACGGGGGCGGCGTGTGACGCCCACTTGCCCCCCCCAAAGAACAGGGTAGCGCGAACACCCACGGCTTGACCTGGTCTGGAGGACCCCCGGGGTCGAGCCGATGGGTTGCGGTCCTCCAGACCGGGCGAAGGCCCGAGCTACGCTGGCCAGGCCGATGGCGAGCTCCATGGCCTGCTCCGCGCTCGCCTGAGTCCGCGCACGCGGTCGAGGGCGCGAGGCAGCGCGTCCAGGACAGGGTCGCCGATCTGTCGATGCAGGCAGGTCAGGCCCTGCACGCCAGCCGCCCTCCTGCGCTCGCGTCGGCGCGAAGGCCCCCGCGACGAGCGGCGGGCTCCGGGACGCCGACTCCTTGGTGTTCAGGGTGCCGGGGCGACGCTCTTGTGCGCCGGGAAGCGCACGGTCGATCGAACGACCAACGGGAGCGCCGCGTCTTGCCACGCCTTCGTGTGCGGGGTGGCCATGTGGGCCTGGAACGCCGCCTCGTCGACGTACGCCTCGTAGAACACGACCTCGCGCGGAGACTCGCTCACGAGCACGTCGAAGAAGAGGTTTCCGGGCTCGGCGCGGCTCGCCTCGACCACCGCGAGGCAGGCGTCGAGGAGCGCTCGCTCGTGGCCCGGCTTGGGCTCGAAGACGATGGTGATGGCGTACATGGGGCGGTCTCCGTCGGGGATCGAGTTCGAAGAGGGGGGCCGACACGCGCACGGCGCACGGCGCACGGCGCAGCGTAGGATACGACACGGCGCGTCGCGGCAGGCCCCGCCGCTCAGGTGCCAGGCGCCGCCCAGGGGCCATGGGTTCCGGTCTGATCCGTCGCGCGCCACGGCGTGCCGCGCGAGCGCGGCTCCCCGTTCGTTTCCCTACTCTGTACAGATCAGCGGGATGGCCCTCTCAGCGATCACGACAGGGTCGAGCTGATCGACGACCTCGCCTGAGACAAGGCGTATTTTGCTGCACGGCCTCCTTGAACCCGCCGCCGAGCTCGGACATAGACTCTCGTGTGCATCTGCCCGCCGACCGATCCTGCCGCCGCCCTCTGCCCGCGTTGAACGCCGGGGCCCGCGCCGCCGATCGCGAACACACCAGCACCGACAGCCCCGCCGCTGCATCGGAGGTCCCGTGGCGCTGAGCTTCCAGCCCCCCGCGCCGGAGCGCGCGCTCCCCCCGCCGTCGATGGACGCGCCCACCGCAGGTCCGGTCGGCTCCCCGTTCGGGGCGAACCTGGCCAGTCTGCACGGCGCGCTGGGCAACCAGGAGCTGCTGGCGCGGTCCGGGGTCGGCGTGGCGCCCGCGGTGGCGGCGCCAGCGATGCAGGGCCTGATGGACCCGGCCCCCATCCCAGAGGGCTCCAACGCGAAGATCCTGGACATCGACTTCGAGGCCCAGCGGCTGGACTACACCTGCGGCCCGACCTCGGCCCACAACGCGCTGTCCGCCCGCATGGAGAACGCGCCCACCCAGGAGGAGCTGGCCGATCGGCTCCACACCCACGAGCACGGCGGGACCAACTGGATCGGCGAGATCACCGAGGTCATGAACTCGTACCTGGAGGGCGACCCCTACGTCACGACCGAGATGCCGCAGGACCCGCCCACGCCCGAGACCACCGAGCGGCTCTGGAAGGACATCGTCACCAGCATCGACAATAACTACCCGGTGGTCGCCAACATCTGGGCGCC
>CAZKWG010000273.1:0-9428 GCA_964556105.1 uncultured Enterobacterales bacterium
TAGCGCCCGCCGGAGCAGACGGCGCCGATCGCGCGCTTGTCGGCAAAGAAGCTCTCGTAGACGGTGCCGGTGTAGTAGTCCAGGCCGCGCGCCATCGCCAGATCGGCCTTCACCGCGCCGCGCGGCAGGGTGGCGGCGGCGCGGATGACGAAGGCCAGCTCGGCGACGCCCTCGTCCAGGAGCGGGTGCGACACGCCGAGGGCCTGGACCTGGGCGATGAAGCCGTCGTCGTCCGTGCAGATCTCGGCCAGCGCCAGGCACTGCGCAGCCTGGTCCGCGCTCAGCCCGAGCTTCGTGGTGAGGATCTCGGCGACGCCGCCCTTGCCGATCTTCGCCAGCTTGTCCACGGCGCGCAGCACGCCGGTCACGTCCTCGATGCCCAGGCCGCGGTAGAAGCCCTCGATCAACTTCCGGTTGTTGACGTGGATCTGGACCGCCGGGATGGGGAGGCTGGAGAGCACCTCGTGCAGGAGCACAGGAAGCTCCGCGTCAAAGTGCAGCGGCAGCGTGTCGGCGCCGATGACGTCGATGTCCGCCTGGTAAAACTCCCGGTAGCGGCCGCGCTGGGGGCGCTCGCCCCGCCAGACCTTCTGGATCTGGTAGCGCTTGAAGGGCCAGGTCAGCTTGCCGCGGTTCTCCAGCACGTAGCGGGCGAAGGGCACCGTCAGATCGAAGTGCAGGCCGAGATCCGGCTCGCCCTCGCCCTCTTCGGCCTGCAGGCGGTGGACCGCGTAGATCTCCTTGTCGGTCTCGCCCTTGGCCATGAGGTGCTCCATCGGCTCGAGCGCGCGCGTCTCGATGGAGGTGAAGCCGAAGGACTCGAAGCTGGCCTGGAGCCGCGCGATCATGTGCTGCTCGATCAGGCGCTGCTCGGGGGTCCACTCGGGGAAACCGCTGATGGGGGTGATCTTCACGTCTTGGCCTCGGGTGTTGCCTTCCCCTTATCGGAGGCGGGGCCGCGGGGCGAACCCTCAGCCCGCGGGCGGACGCCGGCCGCGCACGATGTAGTGGCGAGGCAGGGTCTCGCCGACCAGCTCCACCTCGAAGCCCCCGGCGCGGAGCTCTTCTGCCACCTGCTCGGCCGTGAGCCGCATCTCGAGGGGCGGGCCGAAGCCCTCGGTCTGCTCCTTCAGGAAGTCGACGACGACGAAGCTCCCGCCAGGCTTGATCGCCTGCAGCAGGCGGGCGGCGTAGGCGCCACGATCCGCGATGTGGTGCCAGGTGTTCAGGGTCACGACGGCGTCCACGCTGGCGGGCTCCAGCTTCGGGTCGTCGGGAGCGCCCGCGTGGGTGCGGACGTTGGACCAGCCCTCGCGCTTCGCCGCCTCGTCGAGGAAGGCGAGCATGGCCGGCTCGATGTCCTGGGCGACAACCAGGCCGCTGGGGCCGACCGCCCGGGAGAGGCTGGGCACGAGATAGCCGGTGCCGGCGCCGAGATCGACCACGGTGGCGCCGGCGGAGAGGCCGAGCGCGGCGACGATCTCCTCGGGCTTCTGCCAGCCGTCGCGCGCAGGATCGTTCCAGGCGGCGACGTGCTGGCTCGGGTCGGTGAAGTGGCCCGCGCCGTGGCCATGCGCGCCGTGGCCATGCGCGCCGGGGTGCGCCTCTGCAGGCGCGGCGGGAGCGGCGGGAGCGGCGGGGCCGCGGGCCGAGCAGGCCGAGAGCTGAACAGCGAAGACGAGGGCGAGCGGTCGCGCGGGCATGGGGCTCCTCAGGGTGATGGGCCCTCTAACCAGCGCGGGCGCAGAGACGGAGCGCTCAGCCCGCGTCCACGCTCCCGAGCTTGTCGCGCCCGGGAGCCTGAGGTAGCGTCACCCATGCTCCTCCTCCTCCTCGCCTGCACCGACCAGGACTCCGGCAAGCCGACCCCTGTACTCGTGGAGACGGCGGACACGACGGCGGAGACGGGCTCGCTCCCCGAGGACAGCGCGCAGCCCGACAGCGCAGACAGCGGCGGCGAGCCCGAAGAGCTGGATACAGATGTCTATTATGTCTCCCCGAGCGGCGACGACGGCGCGGAGGGCTCCCTGGACGCGCCCTGGGGCTCGCTCGAGGGCGCGGCGGCGAATCTTCGCGCCCTGCGCGCCGCGGGCGCCCTGGACCGCCCGGTCGAGGTGGAGCTGGCGGCCGGGACATGGAGCCTGACCGAGCCCTGGACCCTGTCCCCCGAAGACAGCGGTGAGGAGGCCTCCCCGGTCACCTGGCGCGCGCCGCTGGGCGAGGCGGTGGTGATCTCCGGGGGGATCACGCTCGACGACTGGCGCGCCGACGGCGAGGATCTGGTGACGACCCTGCCCGAGGGCGCGCCCGCGCCCGCCCACCTGTGGGTAGAGGAGGAGCGCCGGACCCGCGCCCATGAGCCCGATGAGGACTGGTTCTACGCCGCCGGCACGCCCGCCGACCTCTACGGCAGCCTGATCTACGCCGAGGGCGAGATCGACCCGGACTGGGACCTGTCCAACGCCCTGGTCCACACCGCGCACGACGTCTGGGGCGCCTGGGAGACCTCCTGGTTGTGGGTGGCCTCCCATGACGCGGCGACCCACACCCTGAGTTTTAGTGGGGCCTCGATCTGGGGCCAGTACGCCACCAACCGCTGGCGCCTGGAGAACGTGCCGGAGGCGCTCGACAGCGCGGGCGAGTGGTTCTACGACGTAGACACGCGGGAGCTGCGCTACCGGCCCATGGACGGGGAGACCGCGGAGAGCCTCGTGGCGATCGTGCCGATCGTCGAGCGCCTGCTGGAGATCGCCGGCGCACCCGAGGAAGACGACTACGTCCGCTACTTGAACTTCGAGGGGCTCACCTTCGCGTACACCGACTGGGCGCCCGACGAGGACGGCTATGCCGGGCTACAGGCCGCGGTGACCGAGGGCGCGGCGATCGAGGTGACCGGCGGTCGGCAGCTTCGTCTCGAAGGGATCAGCGTCACCCACACCGGCGCCCACGGGATCTGGCTGCGCGAGGGGACCCGCGACACCCAGCTCATCCAGAGCGAGCTCGGCGACCTCGGCGCCGGCGCCGTGCGCCTGGGCACCACCACCGAGGCGGACGACAGCGGGTCGAACACCGTAGAGAACTGCTTTCTGCACCATGGAGGCCGCACCCTGCCGGCCGGCCAGGGCGTGTGGATCGGCCAGTCCAGCCACAACGACGTCATCTCCAACGAGATCGCCGACTTCTACTACAGCGGCGTCCAGGTCGGCTGGTACTGGGGCTACGCCAGCACGACGGCGGAAGACAACCGGATCGCCTACAACCACATCCACACCATCGGTCAGGGCGTGCTGAGCGACCTGGGCGGCGTGTACACGCTGGGCGTGTCGCCCGGCACCGTGGTCGAGCACAACGTCATCCACGACATCTCCAGCTACGGTTATGGCGGCTGGGGCCTGTACACCGACGAGGGCAGCAGCTTCGTCACCCTCACCCACAACCTGGTCTACAACGCCAGCTCCGAGAGCTTTCACCAGCATTATGGTGAGGCCAACGTAGTGACGAACAATATCCTGGCCTACGCCTCCGGCGCGCAGGTGAGGCGATCGAAGGCCGAGGAACATACGTCGTTCTTCTTCTACAACAACATCATCTACTTCGACAACGGCGACCCGCTCTATGACGGTGGCTACTCGGACTGGACGCCCGGCCGCTACGACATGAACTACAACGTCTGGTATGACCCGACGGCCTGCGCGCTGGACTGGGCCGGCTATTCCTGGGAGGACTGGCAGGCGCTGGGCAACGACACGGCGTCGGTCGTGGCCGACCCCCTGTTCGCCGACCCCGGCGCGCTGGACTTCACGCTCAGCCCGGACTCTCCCGCCATCGCCCTCGGCTTCGAGCCCCTCGACCCCACCGAGGCCGGCCTGTACGGGGACGAGGCCTGGACCAGCCGACCGCTGGCCTATGGCTGGACCTCCACCACCCACAGCGAGGCGGCGGGAGAGGGCGCCGTAGACGACGACTTCGAGGACACCGAGGTGGGCGAGGCGCCCGCGGACGTCACCATCTGGGGGGACACGGACAGCGCCTGGATACGGGTCACGGACGCCGAAGCATACTCTGGAGATCGGTCGCTGGAGCTCCAGGATCAGCCAGGGCTGGCGGCGGCCTACGCGCCCCACTTCTGGTACACCCCCTCCCTCTGCGGCGAGCTGAGCGGGCGCTTCGCGGTGAAGGTAGGTGCAGACGCCATGTTCTACCACGAGTGGCGCGACTGGCCCTCGGGCAGCAGCTACCTGGCGGGGCCGTCGGTCACCGTGGACGCCGACGGTGTCCTCTACGCCTCCTGGGTGCCGGTGGGCGCCGTTCCCCTGGGCGAGTGGCTGCTCTTCGAGATCGCCTACACGGTGGGGGACACGCGCTGGAGCTTCACCGTGACCGAGGAGGACGGCACGACGCAGACCTTCAGCGACCTGTCGGCCAGCGCGCTCACCAGCGCGAACTGGATTGGCTTCGTCGCCAATGCGGACGCCGAGGCGCAGATCTGGCTGGACGACCTCTCCGTAGAGTGAGCGCGGGCGCTCGCCGGCCGCCCCGCCGAGGATGTCTTCAAAGCGTCACACAAGCGCCCTACTCGTCACGGGCCGGCGCGGATACGGCACCGCGTGGACGAACGCCTCTCTTCCCCTGTCAGCCTCCTCCCCCTGCTCGGCCTCCTGGCCTGCCGGATCGAGCTGGGCCCTCCCGGCGCGCGCACCGACGGCGAGCGCCCCACGGTCTGGGTGTACACGGCCATCTACCAGGACCAGGTGGATCGCTTCGACGCGCTGGCCGAGAAGGAGCTACCCGACATTGATGTCGTCTGGTTTCAGGGCGGCTCGGAGAAGGTCTCGCAGCGCTGGGAGGCGGAGCACGCGGCGGGAGGCAGCCCGGCCTGCGTGCTGGCGACCTCGGCCCCCGCCTGGTACGTCGAGCTGACCGAGCGCGGCCTGCTTCAGCCCTATGTCTCGCCGCGCGCCCTCTTGCTGGACCGGGCCTGGGTGACCGAGACCTACACGGCGCAGCGCATCGACCTGATGGTGCTGGGCGCGCAGAACGGCGTCACGGACGTCCCGCGCAGCTTCAAGGCGCTGGCGGAGCCCGCCTACAAGGGCCGCTTCAGCTCGGGCGACCCCTTCTCGTCGGGCACCAGCTTCACCACGGTCTCGGCCTGGAACCTGCTCTACGGGGACGCGTTCCTGGAGGCACTGGACCAGAACGGCTGGGTCATGGCGGGCGGGAACTCGGCGGTGCTCGGCCGCATCGAGAGCGGGGAGAAGCCGTTCGGCGTCGTCCTGCTGAACAACCTGCTGACGCGGCCGGGGGCGACCCAGATCGTCTACCCGGAGGACGGGGCGGTGGCCATCCCGGGGCCTGTCGCCATCCCCACCGACTGCCCGGAGCCCGAGGCCGCGGAGCGCGTCGTGGACTGGATGCTCGGCCCGTCCGCGCAGGCGCTGGTGGTCGAGGCCCAGATGCACTCGCCCTTCCCCGGGGCGCCGCCGCCCACCGGGGCGCCGCCGCTGGAGGAGATCAAGCTGATGCCGGTCCCTGCGGACTTCGACACGGCCTCGGCGCACGCGGGACCGGCGCTGAGACAGAAGCTCGAGGCGCTCCAGAAATGACGCGCACGGCGCTGCTCCTCGCGGTAGGCGCGCTGCTCCTGCTCTTCGTGGCGCTGCCGCTCGGGCTGCTCGGCGTGGGGGCCACAGGGCTGGAGCAGGCGCTCGGCGAGGGGCAGGCGATCCTGAACACGGTGCTGGTGGCCGGGCTGAGCACGGTCCTGGCCCTGCTCTGCGGGTTGCCGGTCGGCTGGATCGCGGCGCGACGAACCCTGCACCCGGCGCTGGAGTCGGCGATCATCCTGCCGTACGCGGTGCCGCCCTATGTCACCACCATCGCCTGGATCCTCCTGGCGAACCCGAGCAACGGCCTCCTGACGCGCTGGCTGCCCGTCAACGCCTACAGCCTGTGGGGCATCGTCTGGGCGCTGGGGCTCTACCTCTCGCCCGTGGTCGCGATGGCGATGCGCGACGCGATCGGCCGGGTGGACCCGGCGCTGGAGGAGGCGGCGAGGGTCAGCGGCGCCAACCCGCGCCAGGTCTTCCAGCACGTCACGCTGCCGCTCGCGCTGCCGGCGCTGGGGGCGAGCGCCTCCTTCGTGGCGGCGGCGGCGGCGGCCAGCTTCGGCGTGCCCTACCTGCTCGGCGCGGCGGCCGATCCACCGGTCCCGGTGCTGACGCTGCGCATCTTCCGCGCGCTGGAGATGGACCCGGTGGGCGGGCGCCCGCTGGCGGCGGGGCTCTCCATCCTGCTGCTGGCGGTGGGCGTGGCGATGCCCGCGGCGCTGCGGCTGCTTCAAGGCCAGCGCTCGTACGCGACGGCCCGGCTGGCTCGACCCGCGCCGCGGCCAGGCGCCGGGAGCCTGCAGTGGGTGATCATCGGCTGGCTCACGGTGAGCGTGGGCATCCCGCTGGTGACCATCGCGCTGACCAGCTTCGCCCAGCAGTTCGGGCAGCTCGGCGATCTGACGCTGGAGCACTGGACGGCGGTGCTGTCAGAGTCGCGCTCGCGGGGGGCGATCCTGCGCTCCGCCGTGCTGGCGGCGGGGGCGGCGACCGTGGCGGTGGCGATCGGCACGCTGCTCGGCCACAGCGCGGAGCGGGCCTCCTCGCCGCTGGTTCGGACCCTGGTAGGGCTGGCGCGCGCGCCCTGGGCGGTGCCGGGGAGCGTGTTCGCGCTCGGGATGATCCTGGCGTTCTCCCAGGAGATCCGGCTCATCGTCGCCGAGCGCGCCACGCTGGCCCTGGCGCTGAGCGGCACGCCCTGGCTGCTCGGGGCGGCCTACGCGGCGCGCTCGCTGGCCCTGCCCCTGGACGGGGTGCGGGCGGCGGTGCGGACGGTGGACCGCTCGCTGGAGGAGGCTGCGCGCGTCTCGGGCGCGAGCTGGACCCAGACGGCGCGGCGGGTGGTGCTGCCGCTGCTCAGCCCGGCGATGATCGCGGGCTGGTCGCTGGTCTTCGCGTCCAGCTTCTGCGAGGTCTCCATGTCGGTGCTGCTGCGCGGCCCGCAGACGGAGGTGCTGGGCACGCGCCTCTTCGAGCTGCTGAGCTATGGTTCGCCGCAGCAGGCCTCGGTCATCGCGATGATCGTCGCCATCGCGGTGCTCGTCGGCGGGCGCGCCGCGTATCGGAGGGCCTGATGGGTGTGAAGCTCGTGGGGGTGTCCAAGTCCTGGGGCCGCCCGGTCTTGAAGAAACTAGACCTCGAAGTAAAGAAGGGCGAGATCTTCGCGCTGCTGGGGCCCAGCGGCTGCGGGAAGACCACGGCGCTGCGCATCGTGTCCGGCCTGGAGACGCCCGACGAGGGCGAGGTCTTCATCGACGGCGAGCGCGTGACAGGCCCGGGCTTCTCCTCGCCCCCCGAGGCGCGCCGCCTGGGCATGGTCTTTCAGAGCTACGCCGTCTGGCCGCACATGAACGTGATCGAGAACGTGGCCTGGCCCCTGCGCTTGCGCGGGGTAGCGGACGCGGAGAAGGCGGCGCGGGACGCCCTGGCCCGGGTCAAGCTCGGCGGCTTCGAGGACCGCTGGCCCGGCACGCTCTCCGGTGGACAGCAGCAGCGGGTCGCCATCGCGCGCGCGCTGGCCCTGCGCCCGCGGGTGCTGCTCCTCGACGAGCCGATGTCCAACCTCGACGCCGGCCTGCGCGAGGAGCTGCAGGACCAGGTCGCCGTGATCGCCCGCGAGTTCGGGCTGACGGTCATGCTGGTGACGCACGATCAGGAGGAGGCGCTCAGCATGTGCGATCGCGTCGCCGTCATGGCGGAGGGGATCGTGCAGCAGGTGGGCAGCCCGCGCGAGATCTACGCGCACCCGGCCAACCGCTTCGTCGCCGGCTTCGTCGGCATCCTCAACACGCTGCCCGGCCAGCGCAAGGCAGGCGTGGTCACGCCCGGCGGCTTCCGCTCCGACGGCCCGGACGGGCCCGTGCAGACCGGCTTCCGGCCGGAGTGGGCGCAGCTCGGTGTCGGCGGGCTGCCCTGCAAGGTGCTGCGCTCGATCTACCGCGGCTCGTTCACCCGCCACCACGTCGAGGTGGACGGGCGCGAGCTGATCATCGACGGCCCCGACGCGCTGGGCCCCACCCTGGTGGTCAACCAGGGCTTCGTGGTGGCGGAGGGCCCTTGACCCTGCTCCTGACCCCCGGCCCGCTGAGCACGCATGCGGAGGTCCGCGCGGCGATGGGCCGCGACATCGGCAGCCGCGATCCGGAGTTCATCGCCCTGACCCGGCGCGTCCTGTCCGGGCTCACGCGGCTGGTGCCCGAGCCCGACGCCTTCGTCGCCGTGCCGGTCCAGGGCAGCGGGACCTTCGCCGTGGAGGCCATGCTGGGCGGCTTCGTGCCGCGCGCGGGCGCCGCGGCGGTGCTGGTGAACGGGGTCTACGGGGCGCGGGCGGCGGAGATCCTGGAGCGGGCGGGCCGGCGCGTGCGGCGCCTGTACACCCCGGAAGACCAGGCCCCGGACCTCGCGGCGCTGGACGCGGCGCTGGCGGAAGATCCGGATCTGAGCCACGTCGTCACGATCCACTGCGAGACCACCACCGGCCAGCTCCTGCCCGTCGCCGAGATCTCGGCGATCGTAGCGCGCCACGGGCGCCGACTGCTGGTGGACGCCATGAGCAGCATGGGCGCGCTCTCGCTGGAGGGGGTCTTCGCCGACGCGTTCGCGGCCTCCGCCAACAAGTGCCTGGAGGGCGCCCCCGGCCTCGGATTCGTGCTCGCCCGACGCGAGGCGCTGCTCTGCTGCGAGGGGAACGCTCACAGCGTCTCGCTCGACCTGTACGCCCAGCACCAGCGCCTCGAGCGCGACGGGCAGTTCCGTTTTACGCCGCCAACGCACGTCATGCTCGCCCTGGACGTGGCGCTGCGCCTGCACGCGGAAGAGGGGGGCACCGCCGGGCGCGGGGCGCGCTATCGGGAGAGCTGCCGTCGCCTGGTGAGCGGGCTCGAGCGCCTCGGCCTGCGCACGCTCCTGCCCGCGGAGCGCCAGGCGCCGATCATCGTCACCTTCCACGTCCCCGATCACCCCGCCTGGGACTTCGGCCGCTTCTACGACGCGCTCTCGGCGCGCGGCTTCTCCATCTACCCGGGCAGCCTCTCGGCGACGCCCAGCTTCCGCGTCGGCTGCATCGGCCAGGTCTTCCCCGACGACCTGGACCGCTTCGTCGCCGCGGTGGGCGAGGTCCTGGGCGCGATGGGCATTCCTTGCGGGACAGCGAGGCAGGCATGATCCGGACCCTCCTCTTCGACCTGGCCGGCACCACCATCGACTGCGGCTGTCGCGCCCCTGTCGGCGTCTTCCTGGAGGTCTTCCGCCGCGAGGGCCTGAGCCTGGACGAGGCCACCGCCCGCGGGCCCATGGGCACCCACAAGCGCGAGCACATCC
>CAZKWG010000274.1:0-9404 GCA_964556105.1 uncultured Enterobacterales bacterium
CACCGGGTAGATGGACACCACGGCGACGACGACCAGGATCAGATGAGCGAGCACGCTCTTGAACAACGACGGCGCCTGCATCACAGCCCCCGCTTCGCCAGCAGTCGGTTGGTGGCGCGGGTGTAGACCAGCAGCACGCCGAAGATCAGCACCGCGTATGCGGCGGCATAGCCGTAGCGATGGCCGCGGGTGAACGCCCACTTGTACGCCTCGGAGATGAGGATCTCCGTGCTCCCGTCCGGCTCGCCCGCGCTGACCAGGTAGATGATGTTGAACATGTTGAAGGTCCAGACGCTGCCCATGACCACGGCCGGGAGCAGCGCGGGCGCCAGCAGCGGCAGGGTGATGTGCCGGAAACGTTGCCAGCCGGTGGCGCCATCCAGCGCGGCGGCCTGCTCGAGCTCCCGCGGGATGGCCTGCAGCGCGCCGAGCGTGACCACCATCATGAAGGGGAAGCCCAGCCAGGTGTTCGTGGCCAGGTTCGCGGCGAACGCGGTGGAGAACTGGGAGAACCAGCTCACCGGCTCGACGCCGAGGAAGCCGAGCAGGCCGTTGATCGCCCCGAACTGACGGTTGAACATGCCCTTCCAGATCAGCGCCGTGATGTAGTTGGGCACCGCCCAGGGCAGGATGAGCAGCACCCGCCACACGCCCCGCAGACGAATCCAGGGCTCGCGGAGGATGAGGGCCAGCGCCATGCCGATGCCGACGTGCAGCGCCACGTTCGCCGCCGTCCAGAGCACGGTCACCAGCAGCACGCTGTAGAAGGAGAGCGAGCTGGTCACAGGCCAGTCGCGCGAGAGCAGAATGTCCAGGAAGTTGGCCAGGCCGACGAAGCGGAAGCGGCCGTCCACCTGCTCGAAGAGCGAGACGGCCGCGCCCACCACGAACGGCGCGAGCACCAGCAGGCCCATGCTCAACGCGGCGGGCAGCACATAGGCGTAGGCGTGGGCCTGCTTGCGCATCTCCAGCCGTTGCCGCCAGGCGTTCGCGCCCACCCAGGCCAGCGCGCCCAGCCCGAGCAGCGTCACCGCCGCCCAGAAGGGGGCCGGATCGACCTCGGCGGGCGGAGGCTTGGAGACCACCCGGTACTCGGTCTGGGCCTGCGTCGCGGCGGCCTCCGGCGTGACGGCTCCCCGCAGGGCGCGCCTCAGCCCGCGGGCCATCGGCTCCCAGGTGGAGGCCATCGAGGGGTGATTGGACATCGGCGCGGCGTGATCGAGCTGCGCGCGGAAGGCCGAGAGGACGGGATCTCCCGCCACCGCGGGGTCCTCGAAGGCGGCGAGCGTCGCCACGCCCTGGCGCCCCGTGGTCGCGCGCAGGATCGCCGACTCGGGGCTGCCGAGCCACTCAGCGAAGACCCGCGCCTCATCGGGATGCTGGGCGAAGGCCGAGATCATCGCGCCCTCGACCGTCAGCAGCGGGCTCGCGCGCAGCCCGGTCGCGCTGACGACGGGCAGCGGCGCGATGCCCACGTCGATGTCCTTGGAGAGCTCGCCCAGGAACCAGGGCCCGTTGATGACCATCGCCGCCTTGCGGTCATTGAAGAGCTGCGTCACCAGCGCGCTGGTCGGCTCGTCGGGCACCAGGTCTCGGGCGATGAGGTCGGCGACGAAGGCGTAGCTCTCGGCGTTGCCCGGCTGGTCGAGGGCCACGGTGGGCTCACCGGGCCCGTCGCGGTAGATGCCACCGCCGAAGCCCTCCATCCAGGCGGCGTGGTAGTACGGCGTCGCCGCCTCGTAGACCAGTCCATAGCGGTCCTGGCGCCGAGCCTCCTCGAGCAGGGCCACCAGCGCGTCCGTGCTCTCGGGCGGCGCCGAGATCAACGCACGGTTGTAGAAGAGCGCCACACACTTCCAGGCCAGCGGCACGCCCCAGGTCTGCGACTCCCACTGCAGCGCCGAGACCGTGGCCGGGTGGTAGAGGGACGCCTCCAGCGGCACGGGGCGCAGCAGCCCCGATCGCACCCAGGATCCCACGCGCTCGTGCGCCGCGATGAAGAGGTCCGGCCCGTTGCCGCGGGGCGCGGCGGCCTCCAGCTTGTTGGCGAAGGCGTCGTAGGGCACCGCCAGCGCGACGACCCGCACCTCTGCCTGGGCGGCGTTGTAGCGGTCGACCAGCGCGTCGACGGCCGCCTTCTCGTCACCCCGGTAGGCGTGCCAGAGGGTCAGCTCGACAGGGTCTGCCTGAGCGATCCCGGTGAGGAGGCGGGTACACAGCGTGATCAGGAGCAGCAGAGAGGCCATCGCCCCTCAGCATATCACTGCACCTTGACCTTGATCGTCGCGCTCATCTGCGGGCCATAGCTGCGGTGAATCCCATCGGCGAACTGCAAGGTCAGCGTGTGCTCGCCTGGGGTGAGGGTCACCATGGTCTCGGTGGCGCCATCGCCGAAGTGGATGTGCTGCGCGTCCTTGGGCACGATCTCGCCAGCAGGGATGGCCGGCGCGTCGATGATCAGGTGGTGGTGCCCCGTGCCCGGCTTGATCTCGCCGGCGGGCTGCACGGTCATGCCCTGAACACCAAAGATCACCTTGAGCTGCTGCGGCACCGTCATGTCGGCCTGCGGCGCCACGAACATCACCTTCGCGCCCACCGGCGGCGCCTCCATGGTGAGGGGCGGCGCGGCGGTGGCGTGGGCCGCGTGATTCGTGGCTGGAGCGGGGTCGCCAGCCATCGCCTGACCGATGAACAGAGAGCAGAGCACGAGCGCGCGAAGCGGGACGGACGAGAGCATGACGACTCCAGTGCAGGTGAGGACCATAGCCCTTTCTGATCTCAGCACCAACCCGTGAGCAGGGGGGATGTCTTCCCTATTTCAATCGATGCATTCAGCCGCTGTATGCGCGCAGCTCCTCGAAGCTCCGCGTTCAATGGGCATGTTCAGCGCGTCACGACCACGCCCAGAATAGTAGCGCTTCAAGGCTGTTTAACGTCACAGGGACCGGATTCCTGGACCCGCCATCTTCGCTTTCGCCACAGCAGAAGCTACTATCTCGCCCCAGCAAGCCTCATTACTCAGGATGATCATGTCGGAGAGTCGAGCCCCTGCCGAGCCTTCGTTTCTCTCCTGGACGGGAGGCACCCGTCGTGGCCCCTCCGAGGACGCCTTCGCCCGCCTGGCGAAAGCAAAGGCGGAGATCTCCACGCTTCGACGCGAGCTGGAGGCGCGCAACGCCCTGCTGGCCCGCCTCGTCGGCGCCGCCGTGTGCCCCAAGGCGCTGGCGGAGGCCCTCGGAGGCGAGACCGAGCAGGCCGGCCTCCGGCCCACGCTGCGGGTGGTCACCATCCTCATGTCCGACCTTCGCGGCTTCTCCGGGCTGTGCGAGCGCATGCCCCCGCTCGAGGTCCTGGACCTGCTCAACCGCGTCACGACCGCCATGGGCCAGGTGGTCGAGCGCTATGGCGGCGTCCTGCAGGACGTTCACGGAGACGCGCTCGTCGCCGTCTTCGGCGCCTTCGACGAGCGCCCGGACGCGGTGGAGCGGGCCGTGGCCTGCGCCATCGCCATGCAGAACACGCTCGAGGACCTCAACGACGCGCATCGCCTTCAGGGACTTCCCCTGCTGGAGATGGGCGTCGGGGTGCACCGAGGAGAGGTCGCCATCGGCGCGGTCGGCGCCGAAGGGTGGCTGCGACCGGCCCTGGTCGGGCGTCACGCGAACCTGGCCAGCCGGGTGGAGAGCTTCTCCGTGGGCGGGCAGGTCCTGGTGAGCGACGCCGTCGCCCAGCCGCTGGAGGGGCGCCTCCGGGTGCGCAACAGCTTCCTGGCAACGCCGAAGGGCTTCGACGAGGCCGTCACGGTCTACGACCTCGACGGGCTGACCGGCGCATACGGCCTCGATCTCACCCGCCGACCCGACGAGCTGCTCCCCCTCCGTGAGCCCCTCCTCGTCAGCGTGCAGATCGTGGACGGCAAACAGGTGCTGGGGCCGCTGCTGGAGGGCCACATCGAGCGCCTCTCCCCCCGCCGCGCCGAGCTCACCCTCTCGCGCCCGCTCCGCGGCCTGACCGACGTGCGCATCGGCCTCTTCCCCGAGCTGCCGGGGGTGGCGGTCTTCGCGAAGAGCCTGCCCGGCGCGCAGGATGGCCGCACCCTCTTCCGCTTCACCTCGCTGCCGCCCGTGGCCCGGGAGCGCATCGACGCGCTCTGTGAGGCCACCCGGTAGCCACCCCTCGCCGGGGGCGAGGACTGGCCCGTCACGACGCGCTGACCCCCGGCCGGGGCGCCTAGCGCGCCTCGCTCTGGGAGCGAGGCTCCTCGCCGCTGCCGCCGAAGACGTCCGCCAGGGCGAGAACCCTGCCCTCGAAGGGCTCAGGGCGGACGCGCTCGTCCCCTCCCGCCGCGAGGGTGATCAGGTAGCCCTCGGGGTGCCAGCGCAGCACGCTCAGGGACCGCTCGACGGGATCGACCAGCCAGTAGTAGGGCACGCCGACGCGCTGCAGGGCCCGCAGCTTCTCCACGCGGTCGCGGCGCGCGGTGGCGGCCGAGGTCACCTCGCAGACCCAGTCGGGGCGCAGCCGCACCGGGCTCCCGCGCGGTCGCGCGGGGCTGCGCTCCCAGCGCCAGCCTACGAGATCGGGGCAGTAGACCTCGTTCGCCTCCAGCTCGACATCCACCGAGGACGCCATCCACCAGCCGCCAGGCATCCCGGCGCGCCCGGTGCGGAAGGCGCTGAGCAGCTCCGTGAGCGTCGCCACCACGTCCACATGGGCGAAGGAGGGCATGGGCAGGGGCAGGAGCACGCCCCCGACGACCTCGGCCGAGACGTCCTCGGGGAGGGCGGCCAGGTCTGCCGCGGTGGCGCGTCGGGGCGGGTTCACGGACATGAGGAGGATATAATCGACTCGACAAGGGAAGGAAACCTGTGGCCGTCACTCACCTTCGTCCGCTCGATCCTCCCGACCCGGCCCCTCCGCTCCTGGTGCCGGACTGGCCGCTGCCCCGTTACCGCTACGTGCCCGGCCTGAACCCGCACCCCTTTCGCCACGCCGACGGCCACCAGTACACCGACGGGAGCGCCCCCGCCGAGCAGCCCTGGGACCCCGCCACCCCCTGGACGGAGGACCGGCGCTACCTGCGCGGGCTGGACCTGCTCAACCACCGCTTCCTCTGGGAAGCCCACGAGGCGCTGGAGGCGCTCTGGCACTTCGCCCCCCGCGGGAGCGCCGACGCGGAGCTGCTCCAGGGCCTGATCCAGGTCGGCGCCGGGCTGCTGAAGCGCCACATGGGCGAGGGCCGCGCCGCGGATCGCCTGCTGACCCGCGCGGAGGCGCGGCTCCTGCGCGCCGCGGAGCTGGGCGGCGCGCGCGTACGGGGGGTCGCGCCGGAGCAGGTACAAGCAGCGGTGGAGCGCGCTCGCCTGTCCGAGGCGACCGGTGGCGTCGTGCTCTGGCCCGCGCTCACTTGAGCTCAGGCGTCTGCTCCTCCAGGAGCGCGCCGAGCCGGTAGTTCGTCCGGTCGCGCACCGTCTCGTCGCCGCCCTCGGTGGCCGGGTAGATAGCCAGCCCCATGAGGTTGTGTACGGTCTCACCGTCGTCATGGGCGGTGGCCATGGCGTGAACGCTGGCGTCGTTGGCGAAGGTGCCCTCCGAGAGGTCTGTAAAGACCTCCTCGAAGTTCTCCTTCCAGTCCTCCGCGTTGGGGGGCGGCGCGAGGACGGCGACGCAGGGATACTCCTCGCAGTCGATGGCGATGACCTTGCCGGCTCCGTGGCGGGCCAGCGCGTCGCTCAGGTTCTTCTCCCAGACGGCGGGCTTGACCACCTCCGCCGGGCTCTCGGGCCAGGGTGAGGGCGCGCCGATCTGCTGCGTGAGCTGCCCACGCGACACCGCTCCCTCGAGCTTCGCGGTGGCGAGCTCCTCGCGCAGCGCGGCGATCTCCTGCTGGGCTTCGGCGAGGGTGCGGGGTTGGCCGTCCCCGCTGGACCGCTCGCCCGCGGCCTGCGCGCGACCGGGCGCGCTCCCCTCGGGTCCACCGACGATCACGGTCCGGCGCTCGCCTGGCTCCACCGCGACGGGCGCGCGCTCCTCTCCGCCCATCCAGGCGCTGCCCTCGTACACGGCCACCGTCACCAGCGCCCCGCCCAGCGCCGCACCAATCGTCTCGAGTCTCATGTTCGGATCCTCCGCCCCCTCTACACGCGCGGCAGGGCCGGACGGTTCCACGAGAATCAGCGCTCGGCCATCGACGTCGACCACGACCCCGCCGGCGAGCACACGAGCCTCACCCTCCACGAGCTGCTGGCCCTCAGCGAGCAGGAGCGTGGGGCGCGCGCGCGGCCAGAGGCCCACGGCCAACAGCGCGGCGGCCGCCAGCGCGAGGATCGTTCCCCAGGGGCGAGCGGGCCGCGGCGCGGCGAGGGGCGGCGACGACGCCAGATCCATCGCCGCTTGTACCACCGCGGCCGGGGGAGGCTCCTCCGGCAGCGAGATCAGCGCGGCGGGCAGCCCGCGCATCGCCTCCCACAGGCGGCTCAGCTCGGGCTCCTGCTGGATCCGCGCGCGCAGCGCCCTCGCCTCGCCCTCGGGCAGGTCCCCGGCCAGCAACCTGGAGAGCAGCTCAGCGTCCCTCATCGATGTCCCCCCAAGGCGAGCGCGAGGCGCGCCCTGCCCCGGTGCAAGCGTGACTTGATCGTCCCCACAGGGACACCCTCGTCTGCGGCGATCTGCTCCAGCGGCAACCCGTGGTGGTGGTGGAGCACCACGACCCGGCGCTGCTCCTCGGGGAGCGAGCCCAGCGCCGCCTCCAGGCCCAGCAGCGCGCGCGCGTCGCTCAGGCGCAGCTCCGCCGAAGGCGACGGATCGAGCAGCGCGTCCTCCAGGGGAGCCGCCTCACCGCGCGCCCGACGCCGCCGGTGGCGGTCGACCAGGTGGCGGTGGGTCAGCACGGTCAGCCAGGTGGCGAGGCTGGCGCTCCCCGCGGGGTCGAAGCGAGGCAGCCCACGGTGGACCTTCTCCCAGACCTCCTGCGCGGCGTCCTCCGGGTCCGGGTCCAGGCGTCGGCAGAGCGACCAGATCAGCGGCCCGTAGCGGGCGACCAGGGCGCGCCAGGCCAGCGCGTCGCCTGCGACGACGCGCGCTACGGGGATCTCGTGCTGAGGGGCCGGTCGCGCCATGGGATCGAGAGGGTACACGCAGGTCAGCGCCCTGCGGTTCCCCGCTCACCCACGAATTGCCTTCAGCTCCCCCGCGATCTCCTCCCGGTCGTCCGCGTTCGGTCGCATCGCCAGGTATCGGTCGTAGTCCTGGGCGGCCTCGACGGGCTTGCCGAGGCGCACGCGCAGCCAGCCGCGGTCGCGATAATGTTCGGGATCGCCGGGCTCCAGCAGGACGAGGCGGTCCACCTGCCGCAGCGTGGCGCGGTAGTCGTTGCGGCGGAACCAGGCGCCCTTGAGGTTGTTGGTCATGCGGACCAGGATGGCGCGCGGGCCCACCGGCGCCACGGCGCGCTCCCAGCCCAGAGGGCCTACGGGCGCCCCGGCGATACGCGCCAGCCTGGCTTGCAGGCTCTCCTCGCGGATGATCTGACCGCCGCGGAAGGGATCGACGAAGAAGCGCGGGCTCACGTCGCGCGGACTGACCAGGAAGTGACCAGGAAAGCCGATCCCGTCCAGCTCCAGGCCCGCGCGGCGCCCGACCTCCATCGTCAGCACGGAGAGCAGAATGGGCAGGCCGCGGCGGCGCTCCAGCACCTGATGGAGCAGGGAGTTGGCCGGGTCGTCATAGGCCTCCTCGTCACCCTTGAAGCCCTGATCGACGTGCAGGTGGTGGCAGAGGCGCGCGAGGCTCTCGAAGACCGTGGCGCCCTCGCGCAGCCGCACCCCCGCGGCGAGCCGGTCCAGCCCGCGCAGCATCTCGTCCGGATCGGCGCCCGACTCCTCCTCGACGGCCAGCAGCGCCACGGCCCGGTCCAAGGGTGGCTCGACCCCGCCCTCGAGGAGGGCCCCCAGCTCATGTCTCGCCGCCGTCGACTCCATGCGCGCTCCTGCTGGACCGACAGGCCCCTGGGGCTCTCTCTACCCCGCTCCGCGCGCGGCGCGAGCGAGAAGATCCCGCGCTGCACGCGCTGGGCGCTATGGCAGGTGCGCCCTCCCTTCCCACGCGCACCGGCGCACGGCGCATCGAAATTGGCAGCGTTGCGCGCCGATCGCGGGACTCGACGCTTGCATCGGGCACAAACACCATTGCAGGATGATCATGGCCTCTCTTTTCCCATCGGAGGGGGGTGCCCTGGAGGAGAGCAAGCCATGTCGAGCCTGACGCGTCGTGCCGCCATCGCCCCGCCCGATCAGCTCCATTCCAACGGAGATCATGGGGAGCACGGGCCCAGCGGCGGTCCGAGCCGCCTGGGCAACGCGGCGATGCAGGACATGCTCGCCGAGTCCGGCACCCCCGGCACGCTCCCCTTCCGCTCCCGCCTGGAGCAGAGCTTCGGCGCGAACCTGGGCGGCCTGGAGGTCTACCAGGGCGACGGCGTGGACGAGGCGCTCGGCGGGATCTCCGCCGGCGGGGCCTTCGCGGACGGGCGCATCTTCCTGCCGAAGACCGCCAGCTTCGAGCAGGTCACGCATGAGGTCACCCACGCGCTGCAAGGAGAGGGCGGCGGTCAGGGCGTCAGCACGGGGGGCGAGGCCGCCGAGCAGGAGGCGCATGAGGTCACCCGCGCCGTCACCCAGGGCCAGCCGGCCGTCATCCAGGAGAGCCGCTCGGCGGGCGTCCACCGCTGGGGTCTGGGCGACCTCTGGGACGGCGTGAAGGACACGGCGTCCAGCGCCTGGAGCGGCGTGAAGGACACGGCGTCCAGCGCCTGGAGCGGCGTGAAAGACACGGCGTCCAGCGCCTGGGACTGGACCAAGGACACCGCGTCGAACGCCTGGGATGGCGCAAAGGACCTGGCCAGCGACACCTGGGAGGGCGCCAAGGGCGTGGCGTCGAACACCTGGGACACCGTCTCGGGCGCGGCGTCGAGCGCCTGGGACTGGACGAAGAACAAGGCGTCCGACGCCTGGGACTGGACCAAAGAGACGGCGTCGAACGGCTGGGAGGGCCTCAAGAGCTGGGGAACCGACCGGCTGATCGACGCCGGAAGCTGGGTGTTGAACCGCTATGACGACACCTGGAAGCCAGGGCTGGACTGGGCGCGCGGCAAGCTGGACGGCCTGACCAACGGCGTGTCCACGATCGCCAACAAGGGCAGCGACTGGCTCGGCGGCGCGCTGGACTGGGTCGGCTGGGAGGGCGGCGCCGACGCCGTGCGGGGCGCCGGAGACTGGGTGAACGACAAGGTCGAGGATGTGCGCGACCTCTTCGGGCTGGACGAGAAGGGCAACAGCTTCACCCACTACATGGAGGTGCCCGCCAACGCCGACGGCTTCGTGCAGCAGTACAGCGAGCTGGGCATC
>CAZKWG010000275.1:0-9398 GCA_964556105.1 uncultured Enterobacterales bacterium
CCCCGCAGCCGGGCGTTGATGGGGGTGGACCCCTCGGGCAGGCTGGCGCCAGACAGGGTGGTGGCCGGGATGTGCCCGTGGTCGCTGGTCAGCATCACCACCCGCTGGCTGGTCCAGGCGGCGCGCAGGAGGCGCTGCAACACGGGGATCGTGGCGGGATGGTCGTAGGAGAGCGAGACCTGATCGCCGGCCCCGAGGGCGTCGTCGACGGCGTTGACCACCACCGCCACCACCCGCTCGGACTCGTCGGCGAGCGCGCGGACCAGCTCGGGCTGAAGCTCACCCTGCGCGGTCAGCGAGCCCTTGAGGAACAGACGCGGCCCGGCGTCGCTGCCGCCGAGATCCCGCAGAGCCGGGTTGCTGGCCCAGCGCTCCGGGTCCAGATCCACGCCCTCGTCGCCGTGCCGGTGCGCGGTCTTGCCGGCGAAGAACGCTGCGCGGCTGGTGTTCGTCAGGGTGGGGAGCACAGCGATGGCCGGGGGCAGGCCCCGGGAGCCCGGGGGGGTCCAGCCGATGGGGGACCACTCCGAGAGGCCGTCCACGAGCTGCGTGGCGACCGCCATGGACATGCCGTCCATGAGGATCACCAGGACCCGCCGGGTGGATTGCTCGCGGAGGAAGGGCGCGAGGATCCGCTTCGTCACGTCCTCGATGGGCATGGCGGACGAGCCCGGCTTGTCCTGCTCGTGCCAGGCCACGAGGGCCTCGGCGAAGCGGCGGTCGAGCTGGCGGCGCACCCGATCGACCGCGACCAGCAGCGCGCGCAGCGCCCCGTCCAGGCGGCTGTTCCCCGTGGAGTGCTGGCGCAGCTCGGCCCGCGCCAGGTCCACCCAGCCGCCCTGCTCGTCGTGCCAGGCGGCCAGCACGCCGATGCTGCTGGCGCCGACTCCGTCGTGCAGGGGCTTGCGCTCCAGCCAGGCCAGCCAGGCGGCGAGCCGCACCCCCGCCAGCGCGACCTCGTAGCGGCGGGTCGCCGCCGCGCTCGTGCGCACCAGCCCATGCTGGCCGAGGCGCTCCACCAGGGACACGGCCCGCGCGAGCGCGTCCAGATCCTCGGGTGGACCGCCCAGCGCCCCCGCCAGCTCGTCCTCCAGGGCGGTCAGCCCTTCGGGCAGCCAGGCGCTCAGTCTACGGGCGGGCCGGAAGTCCGGATCGTCGAAGATCGCCCCGGCGCGGCGAAGGAGCGGGGCGCGCCGCGCGTCGTCCATGGCCTCCAGGAGCGCGCACACGGCCTCACAGAGGGGCGCCGCCACGCGCTCGTCCAGGAGCGAGGCGTCCTCTCGCCCATAGCGCAGGGCGATCCTCAGCACCCCCAGGGCGCCCGCGTGACCCGAGCGCCGGGCCGCGTCTACGTTCACCGCCCAGGCGATCAGATCCACCGTGTCGCCGCTCAGCCAGGCCCTCCAGGCCTGGTGCCCCGCGGGGCCGAGCTTCTGCTCCATCCAGCGCTCGGCCTCGTCCAGGGCGGCGCGCCAGGCGGGATCGGCGCGGCGACGGCGGAAGTCCTGGCCGCGCTCGGGCTGGTCCAGGCCCCGGGTGAGCAGCTCGGCCAGGGTCGGGACCTGCTCGGGGGCGAGGCCCAGGTGAACGGCCAGGTACCGCGGCCAGGCGTCGTCCATCTGCAGGACCGTGCCGCGAATGGGGATCAGATCGGGGGGCTGCTCGTCCAGGAGGATCTCGACCAGGGGGTTGCCCAGCACCCCGGGCGCGACCCGCCTCGCCCCGAAGAGGTTGGCCAGGCGCGCCCGCTTCTCCAGAGCGTGCACCCGCTGGCCCGCCAGCCGGCAGGCCAGGTCCAGGGGCAGCCGCTCGCTGTAGTCCACCAGCAGAGCGATGGGCAGGCGGGCGTCGAGCTCGGCCTCGACCAGGGCGCCGCGCAGCTCCAGCTCGCTGCGGACGGGCAGCACCCGCCAGCGCTCGCCGTCCACGCTCAGCTCGCCGCCTTCCCCGTGCCCGAACAGCGCGATGGGCTGGGACACCCCGTGTCGCCGCTTCAGGTTGCGGAGCTGGACCCGGACATCGGCCTCGTTCAGGCGCGCGCTCATCGATCCCCGCCCTCGTCCACCACCTCGAGCGCCACGCTCACCTGCACCCGCGCGGGCCGGTCTCCCGCCTCCACGAGGGCCGCGGCGAGCTGCTCTCGCAGCCGGTCCAGGGCGGCCAGGGCGTCGACCGCGCGGAGATCCCGGTGCTCACCCTCCCAGGCGCGGCGCCAGCCGGTCGGCTCGGGGCCCGGCCCTCGCAGGAGCGCGCCCGCGGCGTCCACCACCTCGCGCAGACCGTGGCTCAGGTTCGCGTTGAGCTCGTCTTCGCCCAGCACCTCGGCGAGCTGCTCGACCAGCGCCGTGGCCCGGGCGCCGACCCGATCATCGTCCCGCTTCGCCTCGAGCAGGGAGATCACGGTCCACTCGCTGCCCCCCAGGGCGCGACTGACCTCGGGCGCGTGCATCCAGGCCCGCGCGAGCGCCTGGATGCTGGTCCCGTCCAGAGAGACGCTGGCCAGCGCCTCGACGAGGCCGCGATCCGATCGCGCGTCCAGGCCCGCGAGGAGGCGCGCCAGGGCGGCTGCGGTGCGCGCCCGGTGCCCGCGCGTGGGGCGCCCCAGCTCGGCCACCCGGGCCGCCAGCAGCCGGGGCACACCCGCGGCGGCGATCGAGGCCGGCTTCTGCGCCGCCTCGCGCACCTTGCTCGCGAGGTTCTCCAGGTTTCTGGGGTTCAAGGCCCGACCGGTCAGGCTCAGGCCCAGGACGGCCGCCCGCTCGATCGCGACGGTGAAGTCGGCCTCGCTGGGCAGATCGGGGCGCGTGAAGACCACCGACGGCTCCAGCTTCGCGTTCGCCGGCCACGGGATCGCGCGCCCGGCCTGGCGGGGCAACCGCCGATGGCGCAGGGCCCAGGTCCAGGCGATCGCACTTTGGCACGATTCTTGCAAACCCATATGGTTCGACGGATCGATCCATCCCTGGATTTGTTCGTAGGTCGGATCTTCCACTCCCGCCTGATTTCGGCGGGCGTCGATCGGATCCAGCAGGCCGTCCAGCAGCTCGACCTGCTGGGCGCTCACCCGGCACAGGCGCAGCGGCTCGCCCACGCGGGCCAGCTCCTCGCGGGTGTCTTTGTCGGCGGGGACGGGGCCGCCGCCCTGCTCGATGACCCGCGCCAGGGCCTCGACGACGCGGCCGAGGCGGGCGGGCGTGGGGGGAGCCTGGAAGTTCGGGTGGCGGGGGTAGCGGGCCTCGAGGATCTGCACGGCGAGATCGCTCAGCCCGTCGGCCATCTGCGCGCCGCGGGGGGTGCGCGGGTCCATCTCCAGGAGGGCGATGACGTGCTCGGAGGCGGCCCGGTTGGCGTCCAGGTGCGCGTCGTCGCCGCTCACCCGGACCAGCCCGTAGGCCTTGCGGGTGGCCTCCTGGACCTCGAAGCGCTTCCGGTCGCGCAGGCTCTCCAGGTCGATGCGGGCCCGCTGGTGCTCGTTCGGCGGGATGTCGGACAGGAAGCCCGTGATCTGATCGGGCCCCAGGATGTGCTCCAGCCGGGCCAGATCGCCGAGATCGTCGAGGACGGCGCGCGAGAAGAAGGTGGGCAGCCAGACCAGGGTCGGTGTGCCGCCGCGCAGCTCGTCGCGGGCCTGCACCACGCGCCGCTCGTCGTCCTCAGGCGTGTAGCCCTCGTCGTCGAAGGGGTAGTCGATGACCACCTGCCACTCGGCGCCGTCCGGGCAGCGCAGCTCGGCCGCCTTCATCAGGCGCACGTTGGCGAAGTGTACGGCGCCCACGCGCTTCGTGTGGTGGATCTCGGCGGGGTGCCTGGCGATGGGCCCCGGCCCGGACAGACCGAGCTGCTCGAACAGCATCTTCCGCAGCACGGCGCGGCGGCGGAGCGCGGTGTCCTGGTCGTCGGCGCGGGCCAGGATGGGCTTCAGATCGATGCTCTGCAGGCTCACCGTCACGGTGGGGTCGCCGCCCTCCCCCAGGCGGATGGGCAGGATCTCCCGCGCCAGATCGCGCAGCGAGGCCGCGGCGAGGTTCACCCGCATGGCCTCGATGGGCGCCTTGACCGCGCCGTGGTTCAGGTGCACCAGGCGCTTGACGGTCAAGCCGTCGAAGGGCCGCGCGCGGGGCACCAGGGCGGCGAGCAGGGCCGTCTTGATCAGCCGGTTGTCGTTGCGGCAGGCGACGACCGGGCAGCCGCTGCAGCCCAGGCGCAGGGGGTGGCCCTCGCGGGCGCGCTGGCAGCGCTCGGGCGAGGCCACGTCGTGGCGGCGCTGAAGGCGGGGCAGGATCTCGTGGATGTACAGATCCCGGGCCCGCTGGAAGGCGGCTCGGCTGGGACCGTCCACCGCGTCCTCGGCGCTGGCGACCAGATCGAAGATGTCGCCGACGGGGACCACCTCCCCAAGGGCGAGGTCCGGGAGGTGCTCGACGAGCATCTCGACCAGGATGCGGATGGCCGTGCGGTCCCGCTGGAGCCGGTCGGAGAGGGCGACGAGCGCGTCCACCAGGGCCGGCGAGAAGGGGTAGACCTGGCGGAAGTCGGCCTGACTGGCGGTGCCGCCCTGCAAGGTGGCCAGCGCGGCGCTGGCGCTGCGCCACATGGCGACGAAGCCGTCCTCCAGGCGGTCGCGGCTGGCGGCGTCGCGGGCCACCACCACCCGATGGGGGATGATGGCGCGCAGGTTGCTGTCTTCCAGCTCGATGGTGTGGAAGCGGCTCTTGTGGTGGCCGAAGGTCTCCTCGATCAGCGCGCGCTCGGCGCCGGTCTCGCCCTCGCCCACCAGCTCGGACAGATCGCGCTGGCGGGCGACGAAGGCCACGATGGGGATGGTGCGCGCCTCGTCCCGGGCCTCCTTGAGCTTGACGAGCTTGTTGATCTCGCGCTGCACGAAGGGCATGTCGGCCGAGCGGCTGGCCAGCCAGAGGATGAGCTCGTCCAGGTAGAGCACGACGCCGTGGTAGCCCAGGCTGGCGGCGTGGCGGGACAGCTCGCCCAGGCCCTCGTCGGTGTCGACGAAGCGGTCGGTGCGGCCGGCGAAGGCGGGCAGCAGGGTGCGGACCAGATCGTCGAAGAGGGCGCGGCGCTGCTCGGGGTCGGCGGAGCGCAGGGCGTCGTCGAGGCGCTCGGGGGTCCAGACCTGGGCCTTGCCCTGGCGGCCGAAGCCGGGGATGGCCACGCGGCCCTGGTTGAGCGCGCCGAAGAAGGCGTCGTCGCCCAGGCGGGCGCGGAGCTGGAGCGCGTTGTCGAAGACCTCAGCATCGCGGAACAGGCCGGGCAGGGGGGCGTCCGGGTGGTGGGCGCGCACGAAGTCCACATAGCCCTTGAACACCGCGGACTCGAAGGTCTCCGCGCCCAGCATGTGGAAGTGGAGCTGAAGCAGGCGCTTGCCCTCGATGGGCGTGTACGCGTCTCGCAGCGGGTGCAGCTCGGGCTTGCGCCAGGGCGCCGGGTGGCCCTGCAACAGCAGGTGGAGCATGGCCATGAAGTGGCTCTTGCCCGACCCGAAGGACCCGTGCAGGAAGACCGGCTGGCTGCGCCCGCTGTCGAGCGCGCCCCGGACCACCCGCAGGGCCTCGCGGAAGTTCTCCACCAGGCGCCCGGTCACCGCGTACGAGCGCACCGTCTCCTCGGGCTTGCGCAGGCTCTCGGCCAGCGACTGCACGAAGTCGCCGCGGCTGACGTGTTGGGGGAGGTCCAGCAGATCTCGAACCAGCACTTCGGGCATCGGGGGCTCTCTCAGGGGAGGTAGACATAGCATGGTGAGGGCGGGGGCGGGGGGCGGGAGCCCCGTCATGCCATGGTGGCTGTTTCTGTCGGGGGATGACCTCTGCGCTTGGACGCTCGTGAGGGCTTGACCCGGCGGGGATCCGGGCGGCGCCTGGGGGGGCTGGGGCGAAATGCCCATGCGGTTGTGGGCGAAACCGTACAGGGAGTCCATGATCATCATCAAAAGGGTCAGTACAACCGTTCAAGTGAGGCTGGCACAAGACTTGCAGTAAATGTACTCCCTTCAAACCACAAGACTCTCGGGGGGGAGCGATGATAGGGCGTGACTGTTCGCTGCATATTGGGACGACCTACGACGGAGACGGCGCGTCCGGGGCACAAGCGTTCGAGGCCCAGGCCAGCCTGCGCGGGCTTCGGACCTGCATGCTCTTGGGCGCCAACGCCACCTGCGACAACGTGCTCAAGGAGATCCGGGTCGCGGCATCGAACCTTCAACCAGGGGATGTCTTCGTCATCACGTTCACTGGACACGGAGACTGGAGAGTCGATGACGGCGTCGACGAGGCTGATCAGCGCGACGAGCTGTGGTGCCTGGTAGACGGCATGCTGTCGGACGATCAGCTCTATGCCGAATGGTTCGCCTTCCGACCCGGCGTGGAGGTACGGGTCGTCATGGACGCCTGCTTCAGTGGAAGCTCCATCCGGACTCCTCATGGCGCGGCTTCCGGCGACCGAGCCCTGAAGGTAGCCAGAGCACCCCTCCCACGTCCGGTCCCAGGGTGCTCGGTGTTCTCCATCGGGGCGTCGCGTGACGACAAGAAGGCGGTTCTCGGCCGGCTGAGTACGTTCGTGTGTGAGGTGCTCCAGGACTGGTGGAGTCAGAGCGTAGCCGGCACCTGGGCAGACCTCCTTCCAGCCGTGACCTTGAAGTATCGCCAGAACAAATTCAAGTTCACTACGCCGACGACGGACGAGATCCGCGGCACGGGGGACGCGCCCGGCATGGCGCTGTCGAAGGCCTTCTACCCGCGGGACTGACCCCCGCTCTCTCTCAGCCACACCTACAACCGAGAGTAGATATCATGTTCAGCTACGCGCTGCTCACCTTCTGCATTGACCAGATCCTCCCCTCCCCCGCGTATGCGGATGACACGACACAGGCCCCCCCGCCAGTCGACTCGAACCTCTCCCTTCCGGAGGAGGTCCGGTTCACTGCTCGGGACAGTGGCATGGAGTGGGCGACTACGGACAACGTTGGCAGGTTCGTGCAGGAGGACATCAGGCGGGTGGACGAGAGCTGTGATGAAGACTCAACGGACGAGCCCGCCTGGGTGAGGGTCGGAGCGACGTCTGAAGAGGAGGACTTCAGCACTGGCCTCAACACGGAAACGTGCGTGTCCTCCAAGAAAAGCTCCATCGAGCGGTACCTGATCCGCGACCGTCTCTACTCTACCTCGCTCGCGCTGTCGAAGGCGGGGGGGATTCAACTGTCCTATCGCTTGCCGAGCGATGTTAGCGGCGTCGCAGGGGTGACCTGGTGCTATCGTGGCTTAACGACACCAACCGTCGACATTACAAGCATTGATATGCCGGGCGAAGTGTCTGAGCTTGCCAGGGTGGATGAGTGTCCGGCCGGATTCGTGAAGGGGGCCGCGTCATCTCAGACCGTCACGGTGACCGGTCTGGAATCAACCGGTGTAGCCTACCGCGTCGTAATAAAGATGGACAATGGAGACTATATTGTTGGACGGGGGGCTCGGTCGGTATCTGATGGACGTTCCATCCTCTCCCGCACCGGAGGTCCGAGCGACAGCGCCAACCCGGACCCGACCAGCAGAGAGAAGCTCACCGCCGGCATCGACCAGGGCTCCATCCTCGTCGGCCTGACCGACTACATGCTGGAGCGGGCGGACGCCGAGCTGCGGGCGTGGATGGCTGACCAGCAGATCAACACGGTGTGCAAGGAGAAGGCCGCCCAGGGCAAGCTCCCCGGCCCCGGCGACTTCTTGGAGAACACCTGCCAGTCGCTGAACCTGTACGGCGCAGACCTGTTGTTCGCGGGCGCCTCCGCCCTGCGTGAGCCTGCGCAGGAGGACATGCAGGCGTTCCTGCGCAACCTCGGCGAGGCCTATGTGGTCTATGACAACGGGCAAGCAGCCTCCATCGACGCGAGCGGGCTGCGACGCCACGACTTCGAGGCGTCGCTGGCGGTCCTGGGCCGGACGCTCGAGCTGACGGTGCAGGGGGAGCGCTTCGAGGACGCGCTGGGCGGGTTCGCCGCGGACGGGGGTTGGGTGAAGGAGTTCAAGAAGAACAACCCGGGGAATGACGAGCGGCTCGGCAAAGACTACCCCGTCACGACCACCCTGTACCTGACGTCGGCGGTGCTGGCCAGCCTGCCCCGCGAGAACGACCAGATCGCGTTGCCGCTCGAAGATAGGGACGCGATGCTCGCGATGCTGCCCTACCTGCAAGCGGCCATCGAGTACAACCTGGAGACCGCCAAGATGGCCGGCGCCGTGAACGCGGTGCTGGGGACCGAGAAGAGCGCGGTGATCGAAGCCGTGAGCCGCGCGATGCTGACCTCGCAGGGCTTCGCTGATATCAACAAGCAGTACACCGAATTGAAGACGGCGAGCGACACCCTCAAGACGACCACAGAGGCCGACGAGATCGCCGCGCAGCGTGAGAAGATGTTGAAGGCGTACGCGAAGATAGCCTCGACCGGCATCGGAATGGCCGCCACCGCGGCGGAGGCGATCGCGTCCACATCCGAAGGAGACCAGAAAGGCAAGTGGCAGAAGCGCGCCGAGCTGCTGCAAGGCACCCAGAAGGTCTCCGGTCAGCTCGCCGCGGCGCAGTACGGGCTCGCGATCGCCACGGCCGCAGAGCTTCTCGTGGCGCACGGCCAGGGTAAGGTGGAGGAGAACAACGTCGAAGCAAGCGTCGGCGATGCCCTCGTCCTCAAGAAGGTGCAGTGGGCCTTGGACGACCTCAGCTTCGCGGTCGCGCTCGCGCAGGCGGACAGCGCCGACATGGCGCACGACGTGATCGAGGCCTGGGCCGCGCCGGTCGGGAGCTATCACCGCAAGCACAACGGCGGCGGCTTCTACATGGGGTTGAACGGGTACGTGGGGATTGGCGTCGGTGGGGAGACGCTCCTCGACCCTGCGGATGAGAAGTGGTTCACAGGGGGCACGTTCCAGTACGCGCCGACCATGCTGGTGGGGGTGGACGCCGGGGGGAGGAACAGGCGCGGCCATTACTGGGGCGGGTTCGTGTCGCTGCTGGACCTGGGCGCGGTCGCGACGATGCGTGTCGGTGAGTCGGAGATCACCACTGACGAAGGTACAGAAGCGACGATCGACTACACCTCCAAGCTGAAGTTCCAGCAGGTCTTCTCACCCGGGCTCTACTTCGTCGCCTCTCCCTGGCGGGCCCCCTTCGCGGTTGGTGTCGGCGCGAACGTGGTCCCGTCGCTCCGTGAGATCACGCCAGAGGGTGAGCTGGACATCC
Source organism: uncultured Enterobacterales bacterium (assembly GCA_964556105.1). Taxonomy (GTDB): domain Bacteria; phylum Myxococcota_A; class UBA796; order UBA796; family CAZKWG01; genus CAZKWG01. The sequence continues at coordinate 9,238 of CAZKWG010000275.1, forward strand.
GGGTCGTGCCCGCGGCGCGCGCCTCCCTCATCCTCGCCCTCGATCTCCCCCTGAACCCCTGACCCCACCACGGCGCCTGCGGGCGCCGGGGCCCCCCCCCCTCCGCGCAGGTGCAGGGTTCGGCCGTCCAGCGCGATCTCCTCGGTCCACAGGCGCTCATC
>CAZKWG010000276.1:0-9396 GCA_964556105.1 uncultured Enterobacterales bacterium
CCCAGGGCGAGGTCAAGGTCCTGGACTTCGGCATCGCCCGCGCCCGCTTCGATCAGCGCGAGGCCCGCACCAGCTCGCTGGCCTTCGGATCGGTGGGCTACATCGCGCCGGAGCGGGTGGAGGGGGTGGACACGCCCTCGGCGGACATCTACGGGCTCGGCCTGGTGATGTGCGAGTGCCTGCGCGGCGAGCGCGTGGGCCAGCTCTCGGTGGACCGCTTCAAGCACGCCCGCCGGGTGGGCGCGCTGGTCCGGTCGCTGGACGAGGTCGCGCCGGAGCCGCTGCGCGAGCTGCTGGAGGCGATGCTCGCCTACGACGTCGAGGCCCGGCCCAGCGCGGACGTGGTGGACGACGTGCTGCAGGACCTCGTGGCCACGGCCTACGGCCCCTGGCTGAAGCGCTGGGCCCCCGTCGCCCTGGACGCGGTGGAGCGGATCCGCGCCGAGCGCCCCGCGGAGGAGGCGCCGGAAGAGCCCGCGTCGGGCGACTCGCTGGCGCTGACCCGGCTCGCCTCGCCTGCGACGCCCGCCCCCGCGACGCCCCCCGTCGCGGCTCCTGTGCTCCCGCCGCCGCCGGCGACGCCGCGGGTGGAGCCTCCCGAGGGCGCCCTCGTCGCCGCGCGATCGACGCCCGTCCCGACCGCGGCCCCGGCCGGACCCTGGCGCGCGGCGCTGGTGGTGCTCCTCCTGCTCGGCGCGCTCGGGCTGGTCGCCGGGTTCATAATCGTCAAGTTGCTTGACGATTCGGCTCCGACGCCGGCCCACCTCACCCAGCCGAGCGCCGACGCGGCGGAGGCTCCGGCGGAGGCTCCGGTGGAGGCTCCGGCGGAGGGAGCTCCCGCGGCGGAGGCCCGCGCAGAGGAGGCTCCCCTGGAGGAGGCACCCGCCGCGCCCGCGCCCGTCCCTGCCTCGTCCGCGCGCGCCCGCGCCCGCCCGAGCCCCGCCGCCACGGAGTCCTCCACGGTCCACGTCACCGGCGGCCTCACCGCGGTGGCGCTGATCGACGCCCGGGGCAGACGCCACGACACCGGGCGCGTCCCGCCGGGGACCTACGATCTCGAGGCCACCTTCCCCTCCGGCAACACCATCTACCGCGCCCGCATCGCCACGGTCTCGGCCGGTCAGAGCGCCACCATCCGCTGTGACGCGAGCGCGGAGAACTGCCGATGAGCCGCCTGCTGCCTGCGCTCTCCCTGCTCGGCGCCTGCGCCTGGTGGGTGCCCGCCGCCCACGACACCGGCGGCGAGGCCGATGACACCCAGGACACCGGCCCGCCCTCCGACAGCGCCGAGACGGGCGAGACGGGCGAGACGGGCGAGACGGGCGAGACGGGCCAGACGGGCGAGACGGGCCAGACGCCGGACTACAGCGTCTGGATCGGCGCGCGCCGCTTCACCCTCGGGACGGGCTCGGGCGCGTGTGACCAGGAGGTCGAGGAGCGCGGGACGGAGATCTCCGACCGGTCGACGCTGGAGCGCCTCCAGGCCGCCTGCCCCCGGTGTGAGCGGTTCTACGAGATCGAGGTCGAGCCGCGCGTGATCTGCGACGCCATCGAGCTCGACTCGCCCACCTGGCGCGGGCTCGCGCTCTCCGACGGCGGCGCGCAGATCTACAGCCTCAGCGATCCATCCAGGGACGATCCGAGCGCCGAGGCCCTCGACGAGGACGCCGCCTTCGACGGCTGGGAGCTGAGCTACCGCTACGCCTGGACCGGGTCGGACGCGGCGACCGGCGAGGTCACGGGCCTGGTCTCCTTCCCCGCCGCCTCGCTCTGAGCGCCGATCCCGCCTTCAGAGGCGCGCAGCCCAGGCCAGGGCCGCCGCGGGGTGTTGGGCGAGCAAGCCGGTGGCGGGAGAGGGCGCCTCCGCGGCGGCCTCGGGCGCGCTGGCCTCGGCGAGGGACTGCCAGACCGGCTCCAGCCCCAGGCGCGCGGCCCAGCCCTCGGCGGCGGCGGGGTGGGCGCGCAACATCGCGAACGCGAGCGCCTCCTCTTCGCTGAGGCGCGGTCCCGCGGGCGCGCTGGTGGCGACGGGCGCCTCCCAGCCGGGCACCCAGGCGTCCAGCGCGGTCAGATCGCGGGGTTGCAGGCTGACGACCTCGCGCACCAGCGCTGGCAGCAGATCGCCGGCCAGCGGGCGCAGGGCGTCCAGCAGGCCGGGCAGCCAGGGCAGCAGGATCTCGTCCGGCAGGCTCATGAAGGCGCGCGTGAGCATCTCCACCGAGAGCCCCGCCACCAGCGGCGTGAAGCTCAAGGCCAGGAGCAGGCTGCCCAGCAGCGGCGGCAGGGCCGGCAGGCTCATCGGGTTCTCGAGGATCGCGGCGAAGGTCTCGCGGACCTCGTCCAGGCTCTTCAGCTCGAGCAGGATCTGGGCCGCCCAGAGCAGGCCGAGCTTGCCGGGATCGGTGGTGAGCGGCTCGCTCTGGCGCACGGCGATGAGGAGCTGGCTGCGCTGACAGCCCAGGCTCAGCGCGAGGCTCTCCAGGGAGAAGACGAAGGCGAGCATGCCGGCGAGCTGCTCGGGGCTGGTGCCGCGGTCGGCGAAAGCATCGGGCAGCAGCGCGCTGTAGTGCTGGTAGCCGGTGGAGACGAAGTCCCCGAGCCAGGTCGGAATTCCACCTGGAGTGGATCTCAGGTAGTGCACCAGGCGCCGCACGCGCTCGAAGATCTCGCGGGCGTGGACGGCGCTGCGGTCCAGGCGCAGCAGCTCCACCGCGCGCTCGCCCACCTCGGCCGTCAGGCGCTCGCGGTGGGTGTAGAGCAGGCTGTCCTCGGCCAGGGCCAGCGCGCTGGCGGCGTTGGCCTCGGGCTTCCAGGCGGCCTCGAGGATGCGGCGCTCCAGGACGCCCTCTACGGTGACGCCCAGATAGCTCAGCTCGATGACGTCGCGCAGGGCGGGGCCGGTGATGCGGATGTCCCAGCTCTCCTGCGTGCCCGCGACGCCCAGGCGGCGCTCGCCCATGATCGGGCGGGCGGCGTCGCTGCCCGGCAGCAGGTAGCGCAGGCGCCAGAGCAGGTCGGAGATGGGCTTGAGCTCGGGCTTCGCCTTCAGATCCATCAAGGCGCGGGTGATCGTCGTCTTGCCGGGGATCACGCCAATGGGGGCCAGCCGGTCGTAGAGATCGCGCACCAGCGGCGGCAGCGTGGCGTAGCCGACCTTGCCGACGCGATCGCCGCCCAGGAGGGTGCCGCAGAGCTGGCGCACGCTGCGCCGGGCCACGTCGCCCTTGTCCAGGCAGGTCTCGGCGGCGTCGATGAAGTCATAGGGCGAGGGCTGGCGCCGGCCGCGCATGCGGGCCAGCAGCAGCGCGGTCTGGTAGATGGCGATGGCGTCGGCGGTGCTGGCCAGGTAGTGATTCTCGCGCGCCAACGCCACGATGCGCGTGCACCACTCCAGGAGCTGCTCGTGGTCCTCCGCCTGCAGCGCCGGCGGTCGCCCCAGCAGGCCCGCCACGCCGCCGCTCAGCGGCTCCGGCTCGGGGGGCGGGGTGGCCTTCTTCTTCCTGGCCGGCTTTTTGGGCGCCTCTTCGGTCTCTTCGCTCCCCTCGCTGGCCTTCGCCTTGCCCTGCGGGAGCGTGAACGGGCTCAACCCGAGCGCGCTCAGCGCCTTCTGCCAGCTCTGCTCGGCCAGGGAGATGGTGCCGCGCGGGTGGCTGAACTGGTGCTCGATCGCCGAATAAGAGGACGGGATGAAGCCGTACTGCCAGACGGTGCCGCTCTGCGGCGGGATCTCCCAGCGGGGGTCATCGGGCTGGCCGAGGCGGGCGGTGCCCCACTCGGGGACGTCGGAGGCGGCATGCGCGGCGCCGCAGATGTAGACGGCGTCCTGGGGCGCGATCCCGGTCCTGGTCAGGTGCTCCTTCATCCGGGTCCACATGAAGCGCTCGCGCAGCCGGTCCACCTCCAGGCGCTCCTCCCGGCTGCCCAGGCGGCGGATCAGGCTGCCGACCAGCACCATGACCTGGCGCCAGGTCTCGTGGTCGGCGCCGATGGTCGGCTCGTCCACGTAGAGCGACCACCACTCGGCGAAGGTGCTGACGCGGGCGTGGCCCAGCAGCACGTCCACGAACTCCGGGAAGCTGGGCAGCAGCGAGCCGAGCTCCACGCCGACGGCGCCGCCGTGCAGGCGGGCGGCCTCCTCCTCGGGCTCGGGGGAGTCGTCTTCGGCTTGTGATTTCTCTCTTGGGATCCACTGGAAGACGTGATCGGCGGAGCGATCGACGAAGACGAGGGCCGTCTCCGGGTTGCGCAGGGCATACGCGATGGCCTGAAACTCGGCGGAGAAAGGCGTGAGGGGCGCGACGAGGTTGAGAGGCGCCCAGCGATCGGGGAAGGCGGGGGCAAGAGCGGCGAAGGCCTGCATGGCGATGGGGGGGGAGCAGTTGGGCAGCTCGGCGACCAGGCCGATCAGGTCCTCGCACAGCTCGATGAAGATCACCTTCGGCGGCCGGCTCTGGAGGCGTCGTACGATATGGACGGCGGACGACGGGCTGTGGTGGCAGACCGGCAGGATGGTGAGTGGCTCCGCCATGACGCGGTCCACGTCCGCGGCGAGGCTGACCAGCAGCGCGCCGAGGGCCTCGGCGTCCGGGGAGAGGGCGCGGGCCGCCGCCAGGAGCTGATCCTGCAGCGGGCTGAGGTTCTCCGGGAGCATGGTCAGCTCAGCGCCTTGCTGCCCAGCGCGACGAGGGCCTCCTTGCCGCCCTCCAGGAAGCCGCTCCAGTCACCCTTGTGCTCCTTGGCGTGCTTCTCCACCGTGGCGTGCCAGAAGCGGTTCATCACGCTGACGTCCTCGGGGTTGCGGCGGACCAGTGTGCCGACCAGGCTGGCGGCGAGGGTCTCGGGCTTCAGCGCGGCGTCACCGAAGAAGCGGCTGTGCAGGACGGCGTCCTCCAGCACGCCGATCTGCTCGGCGGTGGAGAGCGCGCTCTCCAGGCGGGCGTCGTCGCTGCTCGCGGCGGCCGAGGCCTGGCGGAGATCCTCGAAGGTCCGCAGGAGCACGTCCAGCAGGCCGGGCGGCACGTCGATGGCGAAGCCGTGGCGCGCCAGCAGGTCGCCCACCCGGTAGAGGACGATCTTCTTCTCCGCCGCCCGGCTGCTGACGACGGGGATCTGCACGAAGTTGAAGCGGCGCTTGAGCGCGCTCGACAGGTCATTGACCCCGCGGTCGCGGCTGTTGGCGGTGGCGATGAGGTTGAAGCCCGGCTTCGCGAAGACGACCCCGTCGTCCTTGAGCTCGGGGATGCTGATGTACTTCTCCGACAGGATGCTGATCAGCGCGTCCTGCACGTCCGACGTGCAGCGGGTGAGCTCCTCGAAGCGGCCCATGTTGCCGTGCAGCATGGCCGTCATGATCGGGCTCGGGATCATGCTCTCCTTGGACTGGCCGCGGGCGATGACCATCGCCACGTTCCAGCTGTACTTGATCTGGTCCTCGGACGTGCCGGCGGTGCCCTGCACGACCTGCGTGCTGTTCCCGCACACCGCCGCCGCCAGCAGCTCGGCCAGCCAGCTCTTGCCCGTGCCGGGGTCGCCGATCAGCAGCAGGCCGCGGTCGGAGGCCAGGGTGACGATGGCGCGCTCGACGATGCTGGCCAGCCCGAACCACTTCTGCGGCACCTCGCGGCTCAGCTTGTCGGCCGGCGTGCTGCCCAGGACGAAGGTGCGGACCATGCGCGGCGTGAGGTGCCAGCCGGCGGGGCGGGGACCGGCGTCGGCGCTGGCCAGCCAGGCGAGCTCGTCCTTGTAGCGGGCCTCGGCAGGGAGTCGGAGGGCCTCGGTGCTGTTGCTCATGGACAGAATCCTCGCGTAAAACAGATACTTATGGGAGCGCTGCCCGCAGCTCTTTGACGAGAGACTTCAAGCTTCCGCTCATGAGCGGGATGTTGTGCTGCTTGAACTGCTCGCGGAAGTACGGGTTGAGGTTGAAGTAGCCGCTGCTGCTCACGCTCCCGACGGGCAGGAAGGTGACGCCGGCGGCGATGGTGGCCTTGATCATGGCGAAGAGCGGCGCGTCGTTGCTGAACTCGTAGAAGTCCGAGATCCAGACCATGACCGTGTTGCGCGGGTCGGCGATCTTCGCCTGGGCGACCAGCATGGCCTTGGGGCCGTCGTTGCCGCCGCCGAGGTTGGTGCGCAGCAGCACCTCGAAGGGGTCGTGAATCCAGGGCGTCAGATCGAGCACCTTCGTGTCGAAGGCGATGAGGTGCCCGTCCACCTTGGGCAGGGCGGCGAAGATGCTGGCCAGGATGGTGCAGTTGACCATGGCGCTGAGCATGGAGCCGGACTGGTCTACGACCACGATCAGGCGCGTGTTCTGGGTGCGGGCCGCGCCGCGCCGGTAGTAGAGCCGCTGCACCATGAGCTGGCGCCGCTCGGGGTCCCAGTGGATGAGGTTCTTGTCCACCGTGCGTTTGAGGTCCAGGTTGCGGAAGCTGCGCTTCGGCGGCACGCGCGGGTCGGTCTTCGCCTTGGGAGCGCTCTTGACCTCGCGCTTGAGCAGGTCGGCGAGCTCGTCCACGAAGCGGCGGATGATGCGGCGCGCGTTGTCGAGGGCCTCGCCGCTCAGGTTGCCCTTGTCGCGCAGCAGCTCCTCGACCAGGGCCATCGACGGCGTGAGCTTCTCGGCCAGCGCCCGGTCCTTGAGCACCTCGCGCAGGGCCATTCGGTTGATCAGGTTCTTCTCGACCGTGGCCAGCGAGTTCTTGATCTCGGGCTCGCTCATCAGGCCGCGGCCGGCGCGGATCTCGTGGAGCGCGTGGCGCAGGTCCTCGTCCTGGACCTCCGGCGCGCCGCCGCTGGCGGTGGTGTCCGTGGCGCGCGGGCCGTAGCCGCCGGACAGGCCGGAGGGGCCGCCGTGCAGGCCGCCGGAGGGGTAGCCGAGCGCGTGCTCCAGCCGGCCCACGTCGGCGCGCCACTGCTGGAAGGCGGCGGCGCTGACGGTGGCCTTGCCCATGCCGGCGCCGAAGACGTTCGACAGCATCTTCCCGTAGAGCAGCAGCATGCGCTCGCGCTCCGCGGCGCCGAGCGCGGGCGTCTCTGCGGGCGCCTCGTCGGCGCCTTCGTCCGCGCCTTCGGCCCGGGAGCGCTGGAAGAGGTCCTGCAGGCGGTCGAAGTCCTTCTGCAGTCTGGGGTCCCGGCGCAGGAGGTCGTCCACGCTCGGGCGCCCGTCCAGCACCAGCGGGCTCATGTCCCGCTCGGCGGCGATGGCGCGGGCCAGGCGCTCGATCGGCTCGGGCGCGCCGTCCTCGGAGAGGGCGGAGGACAGCGCCCTCCAGCAGAGGAGCTGGCGGCGGTTCTGGGCGCGGCGGGTCTCGTCCATCGCTCAGCTCTTCGCGCGCAGCAGCTTGCCGGCGCGCTCCTTCAGGATGGCCAGGGCCTCGCTCTTGCCCTTGAGCTCCTCGGCCATCGTGGCGTGGGGGCCGACGTCAACGGGCTTCTTTCCGGCGGTGTTCAGCCCGTAGAGGGGCTGCACCGCCCAGGCGCCGTCATCCCACTGCAGCAGCCCCACCCAGCGTGGGCAGCCGAGCAGGGCCTGGTCGCCCACCTCCTGGAGCGGGCTCAGGCGATCCCAGCGCAGGGGGAGCGCGCCGTCGCCGAAGGGGACCTGCTTGCAGCCTGCGGCCGGTGGGCTGCTGAGCAGGAGCGGCAGCGAGATCTGGGCGGGGTGGCGGTCGGCGGCGAGCGCGACGGGCAGGGGAAGATCGGGGGACATCGCGCGCTTCGCGACCTCCAGCGGATCGAGGGTCGGGCCGGGGGCGCCGCCGCTGAGGCGAAGGTCGCCGCTGGAGAGGACGCTGGCTGTGGCGTCCCAGGCCCGCTTCTCGGCGACGGCCGTGAGCAGGGGCCCGAAGCTCTGGCGCAGGGCGTGCCAGCTCTCGGGGCCGGCGATGGCGGGGACGCGCCATCCCGAGAGCGTCGTGCGGGCGACGCGCGGGGCGCTCCCGGCGGGCTCCCAGAGCCCCCAGAGCACGGCGCTCACCAGGTGGGCGTGGTGGCGGATCTCCACGGCGAAGCAGGAGAAGCGCCCCTTCTCGGAGCTGGAGGTCGGCTGGTCGCTCCGACCCGTGCAGGAGAGCAGGGCGCGCGACCAGAGGTCACCCCAGCGGGTCGCGGGGGCCTCGTCCGGCGTAGACAGCGGGAGGAGGTCCATCAGCTCGTCCCAGAGCCCGGTGAGCAGGGCGCTGGTGCGCCGGACGCCGGGGTCCTCCTGGAGCTGCTCCAGGGTGGGCAGAAAGGGGCCGACGCTGCCGGGATCGGCCTGGATGAGGCCGCCCAGGGCCAGCTCGGTGAGCCACTGGCGCGCGCTGCCCAGGAGGGTGAGGCTGCGGCCCTCGACCTGGGCGGGCGTGGTGGCGGGGGTCGGGACCTCGGGCGCGCGACCGAGCAGGCTCAGCGCCTGGATCAGGAGCGCGTCGTGACAGGCGCCCTGGAGGGCCTCGCGGGCGGCGGCCAGGGCGAGGAGGTCCGCCTCGGACGGAGGGCCGGCGCGCACGGCGGCGACGGCCTCGGCGACGCGCGGACCCAGCGGGCTCGGGCCCAGGGCGGCCGCGACACGGTCCAGCGCGAGCTTCTGGTCCGGTCCAAGGCGGGCAAAGCCAGCCATCAAGGCGGCGTCCAGGCTGTTGATCAGCGCGCGGGCGGCAGCGACGCCGGGCTCGACCTCGCGGATTGCAGTAGGCAGCATCCGTCCTCCGTGGGATCAGCCGGTGAGGAACCAGGCCAGCTCGGGCAGAGGCTCGTCGCCGCCGCTCAGCTCGACGTAGTGCAGGTCGTTCAAGAAGCGGGCGAAGACGACGCCGGCGGGCTCCTTCTTCTCCGCGCCGCGCCGCGCGCCGAAGACCGCGCGCGCGCTGCCCGCCGCCGCGAGGTCGATCTTCAGGGCCGCCGCGACCTCCGCCGCGCCATAGGCGGCGATGGCCTGATCCACCATCTGCCCGATGTGCTTGCAGGGCCCGCCCAGCCCGCCGCAGCGCCGGTTGTTGTTGGTGGAGCAGTAAAAGTCACCGTTGTTGTCGATGAACGAGCAGTAGACCCGCTCCCAGTCCGAGCCGCTCGACACGATGCCCTGCACGCGCCCGCCGAAGAGCTCGACGAAGGGGACCTGAGAGAGGTTGCGGCGTTTTCCCGCGACACGGGGGCGGGTGATCACGCTCGGCGAGGGCATGGGGTGACGCTCCAGGAAGGTGAGGAGCTTAGCACCGGGGATCATGTTCAGGGCCGGAGCGACGGAGCCGTAACGGGATTGTTACTGCAGGTGGGGGTGGAGTGGCGGTCTGGGGTCGGCGCGTCTGTGGTCTGCGCGGCTGGAATGCAGGCGCCCCCCCACCCCGCCCTCCCCCACGAGGGGGGAGGGGTCGGGCGTCTGTGGTCTGCGCGGCTGGAGGGCAGGCGCCCCCC
>CAZKWG010000277.1:0-9385 GCA_964556105.1 uncultured Enterobacterales bacterium
GGCGCGCAGCGTGGGCGAGAGCTCGCCGGTCAGCGTGGCCTCGAGCAGCGCGCTCGCCAGCGTGAAGGGGCCACGCTCCTGGAGCCGCGCCATCGCGCCCAGGGTCGCCAGGGCGGCGGCCTCGGAGCGGCCGCGACGGGACGCCGCGACGAGGTTCTCCAGGTCGTGATCCAGTTGGACGCGGCGCGCCCGCCCCGTATTCAACGCGTCGATGGAGGCCTGCTCGCCCCAGCGCGCGTACCAGGCGCCGTGGCGGGCCTCGGCCGCGCTGCGCTCCACAGGATTCGTCAGCTTCTCGGCGGCGTACTCCTGCAGCGACTGGAGCAGCGAGAAGCGCGCCGTCCCGTCCTGGAGCGGCTGCGAGCGCACCAGGCTCTGCTCGACGAGCGACTCGAGCACGTCGAGCGCCCAGGGCGCGTCAGGCCACGCGGAGAGGTCGAGCACCGCCTCGGCCGCCTCGAGGTCGAAGCTGCCCTCGAAGACGGAGAGCTGGGCGAAGGCGCTGCGCGCATGCGGCTCCAGCAGGTCCCAGGACCAGTCGATGGCCCCGCGCAGGGTGCCCTGTCGGTCGGAGGCGCCCCGCGCGCCCCCGCGCAGCAGATCGAAGCGTCGCCCCATCCGCTCGAGGATCTTCACCGGCGACAGCACGCGCACGCGCGCGGCGGCCAGCTCGATGGCCAGGGGCAGTCCGTCCAGCAGGCGGACGAGGCGGGCGATGGCCGCGGCGCTCGCGGCGTCCACGACGAAGGAGGGCTGCACCGCCCGCGCCCGGTCCAGGAAGAGGGCGGCGGCGGGGTTCTCCTCGAGATCGGCGGGTGCGCTGTCCAGCGCGGGCAGCGGCAGCGGCTCCACGGGCAGCAGGCGCTCGCCGGCCAGGCCGAGACGCTGGCGGCTCGTGACGAGAAAGCCCGCCTCTGGGGCCAGGTTCAGCCAGCGGCCCACGGTCTCGGGCGCAAACTGGACGACCTGCTCGAAATTGTCCAGCAGCACCAGCCCCCGCCCGCGGCTGCGCAGCGCGGCGCCCAGGGTGCCGATGGCGTCGCCCTGATCGAGGGGGACGCCGAGCGCCTCGCCCAGGGCTCGGGCGATGTCCGGGGCAGCGCGCGCCTCGGCCAGATCGGCCAGCCAGGCGCCGCCCGGCCAGTCGCCGAGGTAGTTCGCGGCATAACGCTGGGAGAGCGTGGTCTTGCCGATGCCGCCGGGTCCGGCCAGCGTGAGCAGGCGCGCGCCCTCGTCGAGCGCGTCGCCGATGGCGCGAAGCTCGGCGTTGCGGCCAAAGAACCCGGTGCGCGGGGGCGGCAGGTTGTTCGGCACCTCGCGCGCCGGCCGCCAACCCTCGGCGGAGGGGACGACGCGGTAGACCTTGGCCGCGTCCGGGGGCGGCTGCAGCGGCGAGCCCTCGATGGCCGCCTCGAAGACCTCGATGGGGTCGGCCACGCCCTTCATGCGGTAGTGGCCGTGGCTGAGGAAGCGGATGGGCTCGCCGCTGGCGACCCCGGCGTCGGGCTCGGTGATCGCCGCGCGCGTGGTCCCCGAGAGCAGGGTCTGGCCGCCCAGCGCCACGCTCATGATCCGCGCCGCGAGCGGCTTGGCCAGGCCCTCGACCTCCCACTGCTTGGCGCCGCGCGCCACGTCCTCGGCGGGGGTGCGGATGACGGAGACCTCGCCCTCGTGCAGGCCAGCGCGGGCGACCAGGCGAAGACCCAGCTCGGCGCTCAGCTTTCGTAGCGCGCGGTGGTAGTCCAGGGCGTAGCGGACGCCGTCCAGCGGGCGCTCGAAGAGGATGAGGAAGCCGTCCGACTTGTCGATCTCGCGGCCATCGTGGACGGGCAGGAGGTCGCGGGCGACGCGGTCGTGGGCCAGCCAGACCTCGACGATCCGCGCGTCTCCCAGCTCCGTGGCCAGCTTCGTGCTGTCCACGAGGTCCGTGATCAACACCGTGAATCGCTCTTGCGCATGCATGGGGGACCGGGTCCAGGTTCGAGCGGGCCGCGCGTTGATCCGCTACGCTATAACCCCTGCGGCCGATCGCTGAGATCCCGCTGAGGAGCGCTCATGGACGTGCGGAAGCTTCAGCCCCTGCTCTTCTTTACCCTGCTCGCGGCCGGCTGCTCGGGGCTGGACAAGGACACCGCGGGCGGGACGGGCTTCGGCTCGTCCACGGTCAACGGCTTCATCTTCAAGGGCCCGCTCGCGCTGGGGAGCGCGCTCACCCTGACTCCGCTCACGGACGCGGGGGAGCCGGACGGCGATCCGGTGGAGGTCGTGGTCGGGGCGGACGACGGCGCGTACAGCGCTGAGCTCGATCATCGCGGGCTGGTGCTGGCCACGGCCACGGGGCTGGCCTTCGATGAGGCGCGCGGCGAGGCCGGGCCCGTCGAGATCACCCTCCACGCCTACGCTGTGTTGGACGATGACGCGCAGGAGCTGCACATCAACGTGCTCACCAGCCTCGCCCGCCAGCGGGTCGAGGTGCTGCTGGCCGAGGGGATCCCGCCCGAGGAGGCCATCGCGCAGGCCGAGGGGGAGCTGGCGGCGGCGCTGCCCATCGGCGGCGGGACCGGGCCAGGCGCGGGAGGCGCCGAGCTGAACCCCTACGGGGACGGCTACGCGCAGAGCTGGCTCTTCGCCGTCAGCAGCGTCCTGGCCCAGACCGGCCGCGACCTGGAGGAGGTGGGGGAGGGGACGCTCGGCGATCTCATGGTGCAGCTCCGCGAGGATCTGGCGGACGACGGCGCGATCAGCGAGGCGTTGCGCGCGGCGATCCTGCTGGGCGAGGAGCACCTGGACCCTGACCTGGCCACGCTGGGCCTGGCCAGCGTGATCGCCGAGGCGGGCGTCGATCGCGCGCTGCCCGACCTGCACCCGGTCCTGGACTCGGACCACGACGGGCTGGTGAACAGCGACGACAACTGTCGCTACGTGGTCAACCCCGACCAGAGCGATGGCCTCGGGCTGGGCTTCGGCGACGCCTGCGACTATCGCCTGGCCAGCGTCTCGACGGACGATCAGTGGGGCTGCGGCGTGCTGCAGCGCGATGGATCGGTGGTGTGCTGGCAGGTGGACGGCGAGCCCACCGGGGGCACACCGCCCGCCGCCGACGTCTATCCCGCCCACGCGACCTTCCCCTGGGAGAGCGGCGAGCGGCTGGATGGGACCTACACGGAGGTCGCCGTCGCCTCGGGCGTCGTCTGTGCGCTGTCCGTGGATGGGTCGATAGACTGTAGCGTCGAGGGCGCGCCCACCGAGCTCGTGTTGGGTGGCCTGTACCGTCAGATCGCCGTCAGCTCCACCGTGATCTGCGCGCTCGACGGGGAGGGGGCGCTCACCTGTTACGACACGACGGGCGCCACGCTCGTCGAGGACGCGGGACCCCATGCCAGGGTGGAGATCTTCGGCGACACGGGCGTCTGCGTGCTCTCGGAGGACGGCGGCCTGAGCTGGGTGGATCACCCGGAGGAGCGCGAGGATCTTCCCACCCTGCCCAGCGGGACCTACGACACGGTGGATGCGACGGAGGGTGGGTTCGGCTGCGCGATATCCACCTACGATGGATCGCTCGCCTGCTTCGGCGGGGCTGAGCTCACCGACGGAGCGCCTGCCGGGAGCTTCGCCGAGGTGGCGGTCGGCGGCGGCGTCGCCTGCGCTTCCGACAGCGCGGGGCGCTACACCTGCTGGCGGGACGAGGGGCTCTGCCCTGCCGTGGAGGAGGGGCCGGGCGCGCTGTGGGACATGACGGCGGGCGGCTGCCAGGTCTGCGGGGTGGACGAGGCGGGCATCGGCCACTGCTGGCCGCGGCTGTGGTCGCAGGAGCATCTGTAACGGTCTGTGACCTGTGCGGACCCTGGCCGTCCGCCAGACGAGTCGATAAAAGCCGCGTCTCCCCCACCTGGAGTCGCGGTGCCCCGTCTCATTCTCCTCGTCTCCGGGCTCGCTCCGCTCGTCGCCTGCGCGCCGAGACGTTGGGTGAACCCGGCGATCACCGATCCGAAGCAGATCGCGCAGGATCAGTACGCCTGCATGAAGGAGAACAGCTTCGTCAGCAGCGAGGTGACGGTGAACAAGAGCGCGGCGCGCGCGGGCGAGCAGATGAAGGTGGATCCTCGGCTCTTCGACGCCTGCATGGCGGCGCGCGGCTATGTGGCGGAGCGGGGGCGCGAGCGCCCGGCGGGGGACCCGGGCTGGCTCGAGCGGCCTGCGCCGTCGCGCGGGCCCGTCCTCGAGGCGGATCTCGGCTTCGGCGCTGTCTGGGGCGTCGAGCACCAGGCCTTCGCGGACCTCAGCGTTCTCCTCGAGGACCCGAGCCAGGAGCCTCCCGTACACTCCGTGGCGCTGCTCGGCAGCGAGGCGGCGCTGCTGACGCGCATCGGCGTGATGGCGCGCCCCTCGCCCATGCTGGACGTGGGCGGCCACGTCGGCGTGCGGCCGTCACGAAACCTCGTTCAGCTGGACTGCGACGAGGACGACGGGGATCTGCAGCTCGAGGACGAGGACCTCTGCATGAACGGGGACGTTCAGCGCCATCTGGCCTGGGTGGTCAGCGGCGGCGCGCGCCTGCGGCCCCCCTCGGCGCCGCGGCTCTCGCTGGGAGCCGAGCTCGGCGCGCAGACCCTGGGCGCGACGACCGCGCTCGAGGAGAAGCTGAGGGTCGAGGGGGGCGCGATCACCGAGCCGGTGGAGGTCTCGTTTGGCGTCCAGGAGATCCCCGCCGCGATCGTGCCCTTTGTTCGGGGCTCTCTGGGCGTGGACCTCGTGCACCCCGATCCGCTCGGCCTGAGCCTGGGCTGCGCGGTGGAGGTCGCGCTGCGCGGCGGCGAGCTCCTGCGGGACGCGCCGGAGGGCTGGCTGAGCGACGCGACGGGCCAGACGGCGGTCGGGAGCTGCGCGTTGACCGTCCGCCTCAATCCGCGCTCGAAGGCGGCGGAGTAGGTCGGCTCAGCCGCTCTGCGCGGGCTTGTCGCCCGGCTGCCCCTGCTCTCCCTGGCCGCCCTTCTTCCCCTTCTTCCCCTTCTTCCCCTTCTTCCCCGGCGGGCCGTCCTCTCCGCCCTGACCCGCGCCGAACTCCCAGGTCAGCGCGGCGCTGGCGAAGGTCAGGTGGCTGGCGAAGGTGCCGTTCCCGACGGTCTTGCCCTGGACGATGCCGGAGCCCTCGGGGTCAGCCAGGTCGATCTCGAGCTGCACGATCTTCACCTCGGAGTCGGTGATCTCCCGCTCGGCGATGAAGCTCTGGGCGAAGGCGATGTCCAAGGTGAGCGGCTTGATGATCTTCACGCCGCCGCCCAGGCCGTAGCCGATCTTGTTCCCGTCCACCAGGGACACCCCCTGGGTCTTGGCCGGGATGGCGCTGCCCTCGTAGAAGGTGCCGACCCGGGCGGTGTAGCGCTGCTTGAAGTCCCAGTCTGCGCCCAGCCGGAACGAGACGACGTCGTCATAGTCGGTGGCCAGGACGATGTCGTCGGTCAGGACGAGATCCTCCTGCGGGGCCAGCGGGTTGTCCTTGTTGGTGGTGATGGTCAGATCGACGTCGGTGATGCAGATGCCCTGACCGTACTCGCCGCAGTCCACGGGGGTGGTGGACCAGCGCTCCCAGACGGCGGCGGCCTCGATCTCCAGCCCCTTCCTCGGCCGCGCCGCGACGGCCAGGCGGGCGATCATCGGCATGTTCACGAGCAGCGAGATGTCGTCGTCGGAGAAGCTGGTGCCGTCCAGAAAGGCGGCCAGCGAGAAGTCCTCACCAAAATCCGCCTCGATGCTCCCTTCTGCGTTGAACTTCAGCGGCGGCACGTAGGCGGCGCCGACGCTGAGCCAGGGCGTGGGCTCGATGAGCAGCCCCGCGTTCCAGAACAGCTTCGCCTTGTCGAGGGCGGCGAGGCGGATCGCGACGTCCTGGGTTGGGTTGTCCCCACACTCGGCGCCCTTGATGCACATCGCGACGACCAGCTCTTGCTCGGCGCGCATGAAGGTCCAGGCGACGCCGCCGCCCACCGTCAGCCAGTCCACGGGGCGCCAGGCCACCGAGGGGCCAGCGTAGGCCTGCCAGACCAGCGTGTCGATCAGGGTGTAGCGCTGGCCGCCGTCCTCCGGGTAGGCCATGTCCGGCGCGTAGGGCGAGTAGAAGCCCAGGGCCACCGTCAGGTCCTCGCCGATCGGCATGGCGAAGCCCAGGGCGGGGATGGCCAGCGGGGGCGAGCTGTTGGTCACCGCCTCGAATTCCAGGCCGTTCTCCGGCTCGTCGGCGCGGTCGAAGAGCACCGACTGGGAGACCATCGCGGCGCCCAGCTGCAGGGTGGGCTGGCGCAGGTTGATGAGCGCCGCGGCGTTGTAGTACTGGGCCGAGAGGTCGTCGTTCCCAGCGATGAACGCGCCACCTCGGCTGAGCGAGCGCGTGCCGGCGTCGAGGAAGTAGTAGGCCGCCGCGTGCGCAGGCGTGGGGAGCAGCAGGGCGAGGGCGAGCAGACGGGACACGGCGTACCTCGTGGCAGAGCCTCGGAGCTTAGCAGAAGCGAAGGGACTTGCCCAATCCTGCAGGAGCTCCCTCGACGCCGTCAGCTCTTGACGCTCTCCAGGGCCGGGCCCAGGTCCGGGTGGACGAAACGATAGCCGTCCTCGAGCAGCCGGCGTGGGACGACGCGCGCCGAGGCGAGCAGGGCCTCATCGGCCATCTCGCCGAAGGCCAGGCGCATCGCGAAGGCGGGCGTCGGCATCACCGCGGGGCGCTTCAGCGAGCGGCCCAGCGCGCGCGCGAAGTCCTTCTGCCGCACGATGCCGGGCGAGACGACGTTGTAGGCGCCGCGCATCTCCGGCGTGCGCAGGGCGTGGCGGATCACGCCGACCACGTCGTCCAGATGAACCCAGGGGAACCACTGCAGGCCGCTGCCGATCGGCCCACCCACGCCCATCTTGAACGGGAGCCGCATCTTCTCCAGCGCCCCACCCTCCCGCGAGAGGACGATGCCGATGCGCAGCAGCACGACGCGGATCCCGGCCTCCTCGGCCGCGCGCGCCTCGCGCTCCCAGCCCTCCACCAGCCCGGCCAGGTAGCCGGCGCCCGGCGCGCTGTTCTCGTCCAGCACCTCGTCGGCGCGGTCTCCATAGAGGCCGATGGCGCTGGCCGAGATCAGGACCTCGGGCCGCTGCTTGCGCGACGTGAGCCATCGCGCCACCGTGCGCGTCCCCAGCACGCGGCTGTCGCTCATCGACTGCTTCCGCGCCTCGGTCCAGCGCGACTCGGCGATGGGCTCGCCCGCGAGATGCACCACGGCGCCGATGGGTCGCCCGTCGTCCTCCACCCGGCCGCCGGTGGGGTCCCAGGTCATGGGGCCGCTCCCGCGCTTCAAGGGGACGATGGTCTCCGACGCGCCCAGCGCGGCGCCGACCAGACCGGAGGCACCCGTGACCACCAACGCGGGAGAGGGCATGTCGTCACTCCTCCTTCGGGCTGTAACGCGGCGCGCGGAGGGCGCGCGTCGAAGATGGCTCAGAGGCGCCCGCGGTGGCGGAGCATCTGGCGGCCCGTATAAAAGAAAAGCACGATAGAGACGCCATAAAATACAAGTGAGACTGTTGGTAGCTGGAAGAGCCGCGTGGGCTGATGCTCGATGGCCAGCGTGCCGCACAGCGCCGAGACGCAGGCGAAGGCCGCGATGATCATCCGGTTGGTCCGACGATCCGCCGCCCTGGCCTCGGCGCGCCACTCGACGTGGTTGACGTTGACCTGGAGCCGCTGCTGGTCCACGTCGTCGAGGAGCTGGCTGAGGCTGACGGGCAGGCGCTTGAGCAGCGAGGAGAGGGTGATCGCCCGGTAGGCCCAGTCCTCGGAGAAGCGTTCCGGTCCCCAGCGCTCGCGCATGAGGCGGTCGACGTGCGGCTGGGCGGCGCCGATGGGCTCCACCTCGGGCACGACGGTCTTGGCCAGGCCCTCGGCGGTGAGGATGGCCTTGAAGAACATGGTAAACGCCGGCGGCGCGCGCACGCGGTGCCGCAGGGCGCCGCGCGTGATGTCCATCAGGAAGGCGCCGATCTGCATCTCGCTGATGTTGCCGCCCGACCAGTGCTTCTCCATGACCTCGATGGAGTCGCGCTCGAAGGCGTCATAATCGACGCGCCCCTCCTTGATGGCGATGTCGAAGAAGAGGCGCGCGATGGTGCGGTGGTCGCCGCGGAACACCGCGAAGAGCAGGGCGGCGATCCAGTCCTTCATGTCGTCGGTCAGCCGGCCGACCATGCCGCAGTCGAGGACGGCCACGACGCCGCCCTCGGTGACCAGCAGGTTGCCCGGGTGCAGGTCTCCGTGGAAGAAGCCGTGGGTGAACAACATGGTGTACATGATGTCCAGCGCGCGCCGGCCGACCACGTCCATCTCGAAGCCCGCCCCGCGCGCCTCGCGGATCTTCACGCCCTGCACGTAGCTCATCGCCAGCACCCGCCGCGTGCAGAGGGCGTCGATGGGCTCGGGGAAGCACACCTCGGGGTTGTCGGCGAAATTCCTTCGGAAACGTTTGAGGTGGCGCACCTCCTCGACGAAGTCGAGCTCGGCCAGGATGCTGCGCTCGAACTCGCTCAGGATGCCGCGCGGGTCGAAGAGGGCGACGTCGGGGAACTCGACGATGGCGCGGTTGACGATGAACTGCAGGATGTTCAGGTCAGAGCGGATCTGCGGCGCGATGCCCGGCCGCTGAATCTTCAGCACGATGCTGCGGCCGTCGCTGGTGGTCGCCCGGTGGACCTGGGCGATGGAGGCGGTGGCCAGCGGCGCGCGGTCCACCTGGCCCAGGCGCGTCGCCCAGTCGGCCCCCAGCTCCTCGGCCAGCACGCGCTCGACGTCCGGCCAGGGCAGCGGGGTCACGTCGTCCTGCAGCGTCTGGAGCGCCTCGATGTAGGCCGGCGGGATGACGTCCGCACGGGTAGACAGCACCTGCCCCAGCTTGATGAAGGTCGGTCCGAGCTCCTGAATGGCCGAGACCGCCCGGTCAGGCGTCGAGCTGTAGTCTCGCTCGGCCGTCACGCCCGGCAGGCCCGCCACCAGCAGCCCGAGCCCGTGCCGGGTCAGCACCATGGCGACCTGCCGCAGCCGCCCGACATCTCGGACCGTGTGGCTGAGGCTGCCCACGGTGCGCACGACCGGACCCACGATTCCCATGACGGCTCCGCTTCCGAGCGCGAGCTAACGCGATCGTGGTCTCGGAGCCTGCGCGGAGGGCGTTCACTCCTCCTGGTAGCTGTAGCGCTCTTCCAGCCAGGGGTCGGCGCGGTTGTGGTAGCCGCGCTCCTCCCAGAAGCCGCGGCGGTCGTGCTCGCGCAGCTCGATGCCGCTCACCCACTTGGCGCTCTTCCAGGCGTAGAGGTGATGGACGATCAGCCGGACGGGGCCGCCGTGCTCGGGCGT
>CAZKWG010000278.1:0-9376 GCA_964556105.1 uncultured Enterobacterales bacterium
ACGCGGTCTCGGTGGACACGGGGGATTCTGCGGACACGGGGGACTCTGCGGACACCGGCGACTCTGCGGACACGGGGGACTCTGCGGACACGGGGGACTCTGCGGACACGGGGGACTCTGCGGACACGGGGGACTCTGCGGACACCGGCGACTCTGCGGACACTGGCGATTCTGCGGACACCGGCGATTCTGCGGACACGGGCGACACTACAGCCTCCATAGACACCAGCGACACCACCCGCGCACGGCCAGAGGAGCCGCCGGCCGGCTGCAGCGCGGCGAAGGGCGACGGCGCGACCTGCAGCGCGACGAGCAGGGGCGCGGGGCCGCTGGGGTGGCTCGTCGCCCTGGCGCTGATCAGGCGGCGGCGATCCTCAGGCGATCGATAACGCATAACGCATTGCCTGACCCCTATTGACCTGACCCCTATTGACCCCCCCCCATTTATGACCCCATTTACGGTCCCGCTCGGGAGCGGCCCTGTGCTATTCTTCTGTACACGCCTGGGGTGACGCTCAGGCCGGAGGGGCCATGCCTGCACAGACCTCGACCATCGAAAGAGCCCCCGCCGTCCGATCCCAGGCCGGCCCGGTCCCTCGCTCACAGCGGCTGGCCGATCCGCTGACCTCCAGATCCCTGCGCGACCCGCTGGCGGCGGGGCAGCTGACCGACACGACGATGGGCGCTCCAACACACCGAGGCGGGGTCAGCGCCCAAGCGGCCCAACCCAGCACCATTCAGCGGGTGGTCTACGCGGACGTCGACTACGGCAAGAACAAGGCCGGCTTTGTCGAGAAGGCCAGAAAAGATCTGGAGCTGAATTCGCATGACGACAACAGCGAGGTATTGAGAACGCTGGACGAGCTGAAGGAGCACGACGCCACCACGGTGATTGACGATGTGCAGCACCTCAAGCGGCTGATCCACCTGGACGCGTCCACACCCGAGGACCGGTTTCTGGAGGAGTATCGCGTGGTGGGCCAGTCCTGCGAAACGATGGCTGAATTCGCGAACCGGCTCGCGGAATTCCGGGGCGGGCCCAAGTCTGACCCGCAGACGTGGACGGCCGATGTGCAGAAGCAGGTGAAGATCCTGGAGGCCGTGCCTATCCAGGCCCAGGGCCTGGACAAGACCAGTAAGGCGATGGAGGCCCTATCGAACACGCTGAGGTCGGCAAAAGAGACGATCCCTGAAAGCGGCAAACCGCTGAACACTATCAACAAGGCCGGGCGGGACGTGAAGGACTGGGCCGTGGGGTTTCCACAGACCTTCGTGCGCTCCATGCGTAAGTGGCGCATAAAGGCAACCATTGGCGCGGTCGGGCCAAAGGGCAGCTACCTGGCGATCGGTCCGAAGTCGGACACCCTTGGGAAGGACTGGGCGGACCAGGACAAACGGGGCGCGGTCATCCGCGCCGAGCCGTGGTCCCCTGGCATCAACGACACGTGGCTGAAGTCGGGTATTCGCACAGAGCTGCCCTTCCAGCTCACCCAGGAGCCGCCTGATTACATCCTGGAGCCGCTGCGGACCGGTGATCGGAACGCGCTCCGTTTGGCGTTCATCCGGCACGCGAACGAGACGATCGACGTGAATGATCGCCACTACTGGGACACGCGCACGAACACGTTCACCCGCTATGGGGTGGAGCTTGATGAGCTGCTGTCCAAGGGCTATCGGCTCGACGAGGACTGACCCCGACCGACTCAGCAGCCGCCGACGCCAGGACGAGCGCCGAGGTGAAGCTCAACTTCATGTCTGGCGTGCTCACGCGCGGTGCGGGCCGCGACGTTGACGCGATAAACCTCGCCGATGGACTGGAACGATCTCCGCTACTTCCTTGCCCTGGCGCGCCTCGGCTCGATCCGCGCCGCCGGCTCCGCCCTGGGCGTGAGCCACAGCACCGTGGCGCGCCGGGTGGACGCGCTGGAAGCGGGGCTCGGGACGCGGCTCTTCGACCGGCACCGCGACGGCTTCGCCCTCACCGAGGCGGGGCGGCGCATGCTGCCGGCGGCGACCCGGGTGGAGGACGAGGTGGCGGCGCTCTCCCGCGATCTGGCGGGCCAGGACGTCCGCGTCGCCGGGCCGGTCCGCCTGACCTGCGGCGACGAGTACATGGCGGCCCTGCTCCTCGATGATCTCGCGCCGTGGTGCGCCGCGAACCCCGGGGTCGAGCTCGCCATCGCCACCGATGGGCGCGCCTTCAACCTGGCCAAAGGGGAGGCAGACCTCGCGGTGCGCGTGCTCGGCCCCGGCGTGAGCCCGCCGGACTACCTCGTCGGCCAGCGCGTGGCGCCCCTGGTGGTGGCCAACTATGTGGCGCGGGCCCACGCGGCGCGGCTCGACCCGACGGGCCCCGAGGCGCGATGGCTGGGCTTCGCCGACCCGAGGCCGATGGTCGAGCTGGCGCGCTCGGGCAGCTACCCCCACCTGCCGTCCTGGGGAGCCTTCTCGACCCTGTCGCAGGCGGTGCGCGCGGCGACCCACGGCCTCGGGCTGGTGATGCTGCCGACCTATGTGGGCGACCCTGAGCCGGATCTGGTGAGGCTGCCGCTGGCGGACCTGCGGCACGTGGCGGACGTGTGGTTGCTCTACCACCCCGACCTGAAGGCGAACGCGCGGATCCAGGGGGCGCGCGCGGTGCTGCGGGCGGGCTTCGCGCGGCGGCAGGCGCTGCTGGAGGGGTGGTCCAAAATCGCACCAGGGTGGTCCGTTTCTGCGTCATAGCGCCCCGCGACGCGCGTCTTAGATGGTCTGCAGCAGGAGGCCCCATGGACGCCGACGCCCGATTCTGGGACCGGATCGCCGAGGACTACGCGAAGAAGCCGCTCCCCAAGCCCGAGGCGACCGCTCGCAAGCTGGCGATCACCCGCGGGCTCTTGCGGCCCCACCATCGCCTGCTGGACCTGGGCTGCGGCACCGGCACCATCGTGCTCGAGCTGGCGCCCGCGGTGGCGGAGGCCGAGGGCGTCGATGTCTCCAGCGGGATGATCGCCATCGCCCAGCGCAAGGCCGAGGCGGCCGGGGCGGCCAACGTGCGCTTCCGGGCGGCCCCCGCGGGCGCCCTGACCGAGGTGCCGGACGCCAGCTACGACTGCGTGTGCGCCTACAACCTGCTCCACCTGGTGCCGGACCCCGACGCGCTCATCCGCGCCGTGCACCGCGTGCTCAAGCCGGGCGGCGCCTTCGTCAGCTCGACGGCCTGCCTGGGCGGCACGTGGCTGCCGCCCTACGCCCTGATCCTCCCCTTCCTGCGGTGGATCGGCAAGGCCCCGGCGGTGACCCTGCTCACCGCAGACGGGCTGCGGGCCCTCCTGGAGGGCGCGGGCTTCTTGGACCTGGAGGCGCCGGACGTGGGCGACACGGCGCCGGGCCTGTTCCTGACGGCGCGCAAGGCCGGGTAGCCAACCCTCGCCGTGGGCGAGGGTTGGCTAGTCATTCTGGGCCGCGGAATCGCCGGGCGCCCTGTCTCCCTCCCCTGTCCTCATCCGTATGTCCTGAGGGTAGGTGCGCGGCATGTGGATCCTGGTCTCCCTTCTGGTGGGCTGCGGTCGCCCCGTCTCCAGCGAGCTCGCGCTGGAGGGCAGGCTCCTCTGTGACGAGGGCGAGGACGAGATCCTGTCCCTGAGCGGCTCTGCCCTCGACCCGACCGTGGTGGACGCGCTGGCCGAGGAGCCGCGGCTGAGCTGGCCGACGCTGCGCCTGGAGCCGGTCTCGGGGCTGGCGGAGGGCTCCGCGCCGCTGAGCACCCGCGCAGTGACGGTGGAGATCGGCGGCGCGCACGCGACCTGGACGGGAGCGGGCGCCGTGGAGCTGCGGGTGGACGCGGCCCTGGGCCTCGCGCCGGGGAGCTGGGACGTGGTGGCGACGCGGCCGGACGGCGAAGAGGTCCGCGTCTCTCCCGGGCTGCTGGTCTCCGGGCCGCCCGTGATCACCGGGCTGGACCCGTCGGAGCTCTGCCATGGGGCGCTGGCGGAGCTGACCCTCTCGGGAGAGGGGCTGCTGGTGGTGGACGGGGTCGCGCCCACCGTCACGGTCGGCGGGCTCCAGGCGACCGTCATCTCCACTGTGGGTTGTAGCCCGCTTGCCGCGCCGGGCGAGGGTGAGGTCTGCGAAGGCCTCGTGGTCAGCGTGGACACCAGCGCGGCCTCCTTCGGCGAGGCCGGGCTGAGCGTCGACAACCCGGACCCGGCCGCCTGCAGCTCCGAGCAGCCCGCGGTCCTCACCGTGAGCCCGCCCCCCGAGATCAGCGCCGTCAGCCCGGACGCCGTGTGCCGGACGGGCGGCGAGATCGTGGTCAGCGGCGAGGCGTTCACGGCCGACATGGTGGTGACCATCGACGGCGAAGAGGTCGAGACCACCTTCGTCGACGAGAACACGCTCCTGGCCACGCTCGGCGAGGCGGAGGAGGCCGGGGTCGTGGACGTCGGCGTCTACGCCGCCGGGGCCTGCGAGGACACGCTCCCCGCGGCGCTGAACATCGCGCCCGAGCCCATCGTCTTCGCGCTCGACCCGCCCTCCGTGTGGAGCGGCGCCGACATGGAGGTCGTGGCCTGGGTCTCGGACGTCATCGGCGAGATCACGCAGGTCTGGCTGACGGATGCGTCGGGCGCCGTCGTGGATGTGGTCTGGAGCTGGGACGCGGCCACGCCGGGACAGGTGACGCTGACCGTGCCCGCCGGGCTGGAGGCCGGGGCGTACACGCTGCAGGTCGTGCAGGACGAGCGCTGCCCGGCGCGGGCCAGCACGCCCATCGAGGTGCTCGACGAGACCACCATCGCGCTACAGGGCGCCGACCCGGCCTATGCCTGGACCTGGACCTGGACGCCCGTGACCCTCACCACCGCGGACCCCATCCCAACGGGCGAGGTGGGCTTCGAGGAGACCCCGCGCGTCTACCTGGTGGGCGAGGACGGCAGCTCCACCCGCCTGCTGAGCGTGGACCTCCAGGACGAGCAGACGCTGAGCGCCATCGTGCCCGACCAGGTGCCGGTGGGCACCTACGACGTCCTGGTGGTGAACCCCTCGGGTGCGCTCGGCGTGCTGACCGCTGGCCTCACGATCACCGAGCAGGCCCCGCCCACGGTGCGCGCCGTCACCCCGGCCAGCGTGCCGCACACCGGCGGCACGACGCTCACCGTGCTGGGCAAGGACTTCCGCGATCCCTCCGTCTCGCTCAGCTGCCTGGAGGGCGGCGTCGAGAGCACCCTCACGCCCACCGTCACGGACTGGGACTACAACGAGATCACCGCCACGCTCACGCCGAGCGGGGTGAGCCAGGCCGTCTGCGTGGTCGCCGTGGAGAACGCCGACGGGGCGGCCACCCGCTGGTCGGCCATCTCCATCACCAACCCCTCGCAGAACCTCTTCCCCTGGGCGGCGGGCTCCGACCTCAGCGTGGCCCGCCGAGCGCCGGCCGCGGCGAGCGGGCGCACCACCGCGGTGGACCGCTACGTCTACGCGATCGGCGGCGACTCGGGCGACAGCTCAGGCGCGCTCAGCTCCGTAGAGGTAGCCAGCGTGGGCGTGTACGGGACCATGGGCGACTGGGTCACGCTGGGCGATGCCCTGCCCGAGCCGCGCACCCTGGCGGCGGCGATCACACTAGGTCGATTCGTTTATGTGCTGGGCGGCAACGACGGCGCGAGCCCGGTCCAGAGCGCGCTGCGGGCCGTGATCCTGGACCCGCTGGACGTCCCGCGCCTCGAGGGCGTCTCCGTGATGACCGTCGATGAAGGCGGGCTCTCGCCAGGGACCTGGACCTACCGCGTCAGCGCGCTCTACCCCACGAGCGACGAGGCCAACCCGGGCGGCGAGAGCCTGCCCGGCGACCCCGTGCCGATCACCCTCCCCGACGTGGGGCTCTCGTTCTCGCCCACGCTCACCTGGACCGAGGTGGAGGGGGCCTCGGGCTACCGGATCTACCGCTCGCTGTCCGCCGACGACGCGACGCTGGGCTGGGTGGCCGACGTGGACGGGGTCTCGGCGTACACGGACGCGGGCGAGGTCGCCGACGGCGCGCTCACCCCGCTGGAGGAGGGCGCGCTCGGCGCCTGGGCCGAGCTCGCTGAGCTCTCCGTCCCGCGCGAGTCGCCCTGCGCCGCCTGGGGGCGAGACCCGGAGACCGATCCCGAGATCGTCTACCTGTACGTGGCGGGCGGGCTGGACGACGAGGGCGAGGCGCTGGACTCGGTGGAGGTGCTCGCGGTCACGGTGGTCTCCGACGACCTGCAGACGGCGGGGGAATGGGAGACCCTGGACGTCTCGCTGTCCAAGGGACGCTACCGCTGTGGAGGCTTCACCGCCGACGACAGCCTGCACCCCTCCGTGCCCGAGGGGGAGACCTGGGTGTACTTCGCGGGCGGGGAGACCAGCTCGCGCACGACCGGCGCGGTGGACGCCGGACGTGTGGAGATCGGGGGCGGGCTGGACGACTGGCAGACGGTGGACAGCATGTCGCCCGCGCGCGCCGGCTTCGGCTACGCCTCCGCCAGCGACTTCCTCTACGTCTTCGGCGGCTCCCAGGGCGAGGCGAGCGCGTCCGGGGCCTCCGGCGAGCTGGGCTCGGACGATCTGCCCGAGGTGGACAACTGGAACAGCCTCGGCACCTCCATGTCCGCCTCCCGTCTGCTGCCGGGCTCCGCGCAGGAGTCGGCCGTGATCTTCATCCTGGGCGGCGTCGATGAGAGCGGCGTCGCGCTCTCGTCTACCGACGTCACGAATTTCTGAGGATGTCCATGTCGGCATTTCTCGCGCTATGGCTGCTCAGCGCGCCCATCTCCCGCGCGCAGGGTGAAGAGGGCGTCCCGGAGGAGGAGCGCCCGGACGAGCCCATCGATCTGTCGAGCGCGCCTGCCCTCGCCGAAGAGATCCGCTGGAAGGCATGGATCTCGCCCGAGCTGGGGCTCGCCCTGCCCCTGGGGCACCCAGGACTGGGCAGCGGCCTCACTCTGGGCGTCGGGGCGCGCCCCCCCTGGCTGGAGGGGCGCCTGCTGCCCGGCTTGCAGGTCGGGATCTCCGCCTGGGGGGTGACCGATCGCATCACGGACGCGGAGCTCGAGCAACCCTATGACTGGCACCTCTCCGTGCGCCGCCTCACCCTCGCCCCGGTGATGCGCGCGCGCCTGCGGCCAGCGGGCCTGTTGAGCCCCGAGCTGGGCCTGGGCCTGGAGCTTCACCGCGGCGTCTTCAAGGCGGAGGGCAGCGTGGACGGTGTCGCGCTGGGCGGGTCCTGGGAGCAGGCGAGCTGGGCCGGCTGGCTCTGCGAGCTCGGGGTGGCCGGACCTGTTCGCCTCGGGGACGTGCGGGTGAGCGCGGGCTGGCACGGCGAGCGCCTGGGGGCGGCCTCCACCGGCGATGTGCGCGTCGGCACGCTGATCTTCGCGCTCGGGATGCGGGTGATGCCTTGAGGGCCGCGCTGCTGCTGCTGGCGATGGGCTGCCAGGACTACGGCTTCTCCGTAAAATCCACTACAGGTGGAGGAAGCACGGGCGAGCCCTTCATCGAGGTGGAGCCCCTGGCCCTGGACTTCTGGGAGGCCTCGCTGGGCGAGACCGTCGAGCTCTCGTTCGTGGTGCGGAGCGTGGGCACGGCGCCGCTCACCGTGCAGGAGATCACGCTCGGGAGCGGCGTGGACTTCGCGCTGCTGGACACCGCGGACCTGCTCTCTCTGAAGCCCGGGGAAGAAGCCGACTTCCGCGTGAGCTTCTCGCCAACGGCCGCGGGCGAGCTCGGCGACCTGGCGACGGTGTACTCCAATGACGCCGACCAGCCCGCGGTAGACGTGACGCTCTCTGGGACCGGGCTCGTGCCCTGGCTGGAGATCACCCCTGCGGAGCACGACTTCGGCGCGATCGCCGTGCCCTGCGAGGACGCCGTCGAGCTCACGCTGCAGAACGTAGGCACCGACGATCTGGTGCTGACCGACGTGGTGATGACCGGGGACGAGCAGCTCGCGATCCGCGAAGCACCCGAGCTCCCGCGCTCCCTGGCGCCCGGCGCCTACACGACGGTCTGGGTGGACCTGCTGCCCGCCACAGAGGGCGCGGTCGAGGGCGCGCTGCAGGTGAGCTCCAACGACCCGCGCGGCGTGCTGGAGGCCCCGCTCAGCGCCACGCTCAGCTATGGCCCCAGCGCCAGCGACACGTTCTCGGTGCCCACCGACCCGCCCGTGGACATCCTGTTCGCGGTGGACCAGTCAGGCTCGATGGACGATGACGCCGAGGCCCTCGCCGCCAATTTTGGTGCCTTCATCGACGCGCTGGAGGCGCGCACGGAGGGCTGGCAGGTGGGGGTCGTCACCTACGACGGCGGCTGCCTGAACGAGGGCGTGCTGGACGCCGACACGGCGGGCGCGGCGGCCCTGTTCACGGCGGCGGTGGCCGAGGGTGAGGACGGGGACATCGAGGACGACGAGGCCCTCTTCCAGATCCTGGACCGCGCGCTCTCACAGACGGACGCCGACGGCTGCAACGCCGGGCTGCTCCGAGAGGGCGCTCCCCTGCACGTCATCGTCGTCAGCGACGAGCCGGAGCGCTCCACGGAGGAGGCCAGCGCCTGGAGCTGGGACTGGTTCCTGGATCGATACCAGGACTATGTGGAGAGCGCCTCCCTGCTCCTGCTCAGCGGGGTCGTGGACCGCGACGGCTGCAACGAGGGCGCCGACGGCTACGCGCAGATGATCGAGGCCACCGGCGGCGAGCTGCTGAGCATCTGCGACAGCGACTGGTCGGACGACGCCCTGGCCCTCGCAGAGGCCTCCACCACCTACCTCTACACGTTCACGCTCTCCGAGACGGCGGTGGAGAGCTCGATCGTGGTCACCCTGGACGGCGAGCCGGCCAGCGCGGGCTGGCGCTACGACGCCGCCGGCAACGCCGTGATCCTGGAGGATCCGCCCCTTGGCGCGGTGGTGGTGGTGGACTACGCGGTGGCGTCGAGCTGCCCCTGAGGGCGGGCAGGCCTCGTGTCGGGTCCGACTACAGCTCCTTCAGTGTCGCGGGCGCAGGCCGGAGGCGGGGCGGCTCATAGGCGGGCTCGCGCGGGAGCGGCGGGGGCGCGGGCTTCTTGGACCTGGAGGCGCCGGACGTAGGCGACACGGCGCCGGGCCTGTTCCTGACGGCGCGCAAGGCCGGCCTCCAGGCGTAGCGCGCGACAGGGATCTCGCGACGCGGGGTGGGCACAGGCCCGGTCCATCAGAAGGGGGCGGCCAGGAAGATATAGACCGCGGGCAGGTACTCGTCCACCGGGCCATCCGGAAAATCGCCGTCGCCGATGAGCAGGTCGTCCCGGCCGTCTCCGTCCAGGTCTGCCCCGCCGTCGAGCGGCCCGCCGTATTGATAGCCGGTCCGATCGTAGCTGAAACGCACATCGGCGTCCG
>CAZKWG010000279.1:0-6042 GCA_964556105.1 uncultured Enterobacterales bacterium
GGCCGCCAGGGCCGCGGCCTCGAGCGCCCCCGGCGGCGGCCCCAGCGGGTGGACGTTCACCGAGAAGTCGAGGATCTTCTCGGGGTCACGTCCGCTCTCGGCCGCGGCGCGCCACAGATCGCCCCCGTGCGGTGGGCCGCTTCGCTCGGACATGGGCACCTCCATGGGGCCGCAGAGCTGCCCTGTTCTCAGGCGGCGCGCAAGGTGGGCAGCGGGCGCAGGCCCTGAAACAAAGGTCGGTGAAGGCCCGCTCTCGGGCGCGTAGAAAAATGCCTGCTTGCAGGTTCCGGTCTCCTGCGCTAACGCTGTCGGGCAACCTCAGGTCGGCGGGAATCCGGTGAGAACCCGGAACAGGCCCGCTACCGTGATCGGTCAGGCTCCGTCACTATGCCACTGGGCTTCGGTCTGGGAAGGCGGCGGGGATAAAGGCCGTAAGTCGGGAGACCCCGACCCGAGGTGGGCGCAACCTTCCCCGGTGTCGGGATGACCGCGTCCGTCGCCATGGCCTCCGGGTCGTGATCCGATCGCCCGCGCTGTCCTGCGCGCCGATCGGGATGGCGGCGAACCCTGTCTTTTCGCCATCGGGGCCCTCTGGAGGCCCCCCTGGACCGCGCACGTCCCGACGGAACCCCGCTTCGCACCGGCTATACGACCGGCGCGAACGCCGCCGCCGCTGCGGTCGCCGCCACGCGCACCGTGCTCGGGCTGCCGCTGGAGCCCTGGCAGGATCCGCTGCCGGAGCTGACGGCGGATCGGTACGACGTGCTCGCCGGGAGCGTGCTCATCGCGCTCCCCAACGGCGAGCGGGTCCGCTTCCCGGTGCGCGTCGCCGAGCGGCGCGAGACGGGCGGCTACGCCTCGGTCATCAAGGATGGCGGCGACGATCCGGACTGCACCCATCGGGCGGAGCTCTGGGCCCTGGTTCAGCTCACCGAGGCGCGGGGCGTGAGCCTGCTCCGCGGCGAGGGCGTGGGCCTGGTGACGAAGCCGGGCCTGGGGCTGCCCGTGGGCGGGCCGGCGATAAACCCGGTTCCGCGGCAGAACATCGCTGAGCAGGTCATCGCGCTGCTCCCCTCGGGCGGCGCCTCGGTCACGATCGGGGTCATCGACGGGGAGGCCCTGGCGAAGAAGACCTTGAACGCCCGGCTGGGCATCGTGGGCGGGCTCTCCGTCCTCGGCACCACGGGCATCGTCTACCCCTACTCGACCGCGGCCTTCCGGGCGTCCGTGGCCCAGGGCATCGACGTGGCCCGCAACCTGGGCGCTGACCACATCGTGCTGACCACGGGCGGGCGCACCGAGCGCTTCGCCATGGAGCTGCACCCAGAGCTGCCCGAGCCGGCCTTCGTGCAGATGGGTGACTTCGTCGGCTTCGCCCTCGATCACGCCGCGACGACCGGCGCGCGCACGGTCACCATCGCCGGCATGGTGGGAAAGCTGGCCAAGATGGCCGACGGGCGCACCATGACGCACGCCGCCGGCTCGGAGGTCCAGGTCGGGCTGCTGGCCGAGATCGCCGCCAGCGTCGGCGCGGGCGAGGCGCTCTGCCGGGAGATCCGCGGCGCGAACACGGCGCGGCACGTCCAGGAGCTGGTCACCGAGGCGGGCCTCACCGGCTTCTTCGACGCCCTCTGCGAGCGGGTGGCCATCGTGCTGGGCGAGCACCTCGCGGCCCGCCATCGCGACCCTCCGGCCCTGCGCGTCCTCCTCACCGACTTCTCTGGCCCTGCTCTGGGGAGCTACCCGCATGGCGCTTGAGCCCCGCTCCGATCTTCGCCAGATGACCGCGCTCGGCCGCGCCATCGAGGACGACAGCTTCGCCATCATCGACCGCGAGGTGGGTCCCCACGACCACGACCCGCTCCAGTGGGAGGTGGTGCGGCGGATCATCCACGCCACCGCGGACTTCGAGTTCAAGTGGATCACGCGCTTCAGCCATGAGGCCACGACGCGCGGCGCAGCGGCGCTTCGGCGCGGCGCCCCCATCGTCGCGGACGTGAAGATGATCGTGGTGGGCTTGAACGCCGCCCGCCTGAGCAGCTTCGGCTGCTCCACCCACACCTTCATCGACGAGCCCGACGTGATCGCCGAGGCGAGGGCCGGCGGCACCACCCGCGCCGTCGCGTCCATGCGCCGCGCCCACGGCCTGGGGCTGCTGCACGACGGCGTCGTCCTCATCGGCAACGCGCCCACGGCCCTCCTGGAGATCGTGCGGCTCCATCAGGAGGAGGGCGTGACCCCGGCCCTGGTGCTGGGCATGCCGGTGGGCTTCGTCAACGCCGTCGAGTCCAAGGAGGCCCTGCTCCAGACCACGATCCCCAGCGTGATCACCCGCGGCCGCAAGGGCGGCTCCACCATCACGGTGGCGGCGCTGCACGCGTTCATGCACCTGGCGGCGGGAGATCTCCGATGATCACCGCGCTCGGCCTGCCCCTGGACGGCCCCCTGTCCGAGCCCGGTCTCGCCCTGCTGGCGGAGGCCGAGCTGGTCATCGGCGGCGCCCGCCTGCTCGAGCGGACGGCGGCCCTGCACAGGGCGGAGACCTGGGATCTGACAGGGCGGATGGGCGCGCTGCGGCCCCTGCTCGCGGCGCGGGCCGGGGCGTGCGTCGTCGTGCTGGCGTCGGGCGACCCCATGTTCTACGGGATCGGCAGCTTTCTGGCGAAGCACGTGGAGAAGCTCCGGGTCCTCTCCGCCCCGTCTTCCGTCGCCGTCGCCTTCGCGCGCGTCGGGCTGGGCTGGGAGGAGTCCGCCCTGCTGTCCGCCCACGGCCGCCCCATGCCCGACGTCGCGGCGGCGCTGGACGAGCGTGGGCTCGTGGCCCTGCTCACCGACGGGAAGAACACCCCCGCGGCGATCGGCTGTCTGCTCGGGGATCGCGAGGGAGAAGCCTGGGTCTGCGAGCGCCTGGGCGAGCCGGAGGAGGCCATCCACCGGATGCCGATCGCCCGCCTCCGCGAGCACGCCGCGGATCCGCTCAACGTGGTGATCCTGCAGGGGCCGCGGCGGGTCCGCCCGGTCATCCCCTACATCGCGGATGACGATCTCGAGCGGAAGATGCCCAGGAAGGGGCTGATCACGAAGCGCGAGGTGAGGGCGCTCTCGCTGGCGGCGCTCGGCCTCTGCCCAGGCGACATCGCCTGGGACCTGGGCGCAGGCTCGGGCGCCGTGGCCATCGAGATGGCCCTGCTCGGGGCCAGCGCGGTCTACGCGGTGGAGAAGAACGCCGACGGCTGCGCGATCATCGCCCAGAACCTGGAGACCTTCCGGGTGTCCGCGGTGAGCGTCCTTCACCGCAGGGCCCCCGATGGCCTGGACGCGCTGCCCGATCCCGACCGGGTCTTCGTCGGCGGCACCGGCGGAGACATGGCCGGGATCGTCGCGCTTTGCCTCGGGCGCCTCCGACCCGGCGGCCGGATGGTCCTGAACCTCGCCACCATCGAGAACCTCGCCGAGTGCGTCGGCGCGCTCAAGGCCGCGGGGGCGCGCTGGAGCGTCACGCAGGTTCAGGTGGCGCGCTCCTCGCCCATCCTCGATCTCACCCGTTTCGAGGCGCAGAACCCTGTCTGGGTCGTCAGCGCCGGCCCCCCGCAGGAGCCCACATGAGCGGCCGACTCTATGGCGTCGGGGTGGGTCCGGGCGCGCCCGACCTGCTCACCCTGCGCGCCCACCGCGTCCTCAGCAGCGTGCCCGTCGTGGTCTACCCAGCCTGCAAGCCCGGCGCCTCCAGCTACGCCTGGCGCATCGTGCGCGACGTGGTCCCCGAGACCACGCGCCGCCTGGGCCAGCTCTTCCCCATGTCCCGCGACTGGGCGGCCCTGGTCCCCGTCTGGCGCCAGAACGCCGCGGAGATCCACCAGGAGTTGATAGCTGGGAACGATGTCGCCTTCATCACCGAGGGCGATCCCATGCTGTTCAGCACCTTCCTGCACGTCCTCGAGCTGCTCCGCGCGCTGGACCCCGATGTGCAGGTGGAGATCGTGCCCGGCCTGCCCAGCCTGAGCGTCGCGGCGGCGCTGACCGGCATCCCGCTGGGTCAGGGCGACCAGCGCATCGCCGTCATCCCCGCCACCTGGCACGAGGACGCCCTGAAGGACGCGCTCCTCACCTGGGACGTGGTGGTGCTGATGAAGGTGGCGCGGGTCTTCCCGAAGGTGCTGGACGTGCTCGCCGAGACCGGCCGCCTGGCGCACGCCGCGCTGGTGAGCCGGGGCAGCGCCGAGCAGCAGATCGTCACGCGCGATCTCCAGCGCTTCCGCGACCGGCGCCTGAACTACCTGACGCTGGTGCTGGTGGGCCGCCCGCTGGGCTTCGTCGAGAGCCTGATGGCCGAAGAGGAGGGCGAGAATGGAGCCTGCTAAGGTCTATTTTGTCGGAGCAGGCCCTGGGGACCCGGAGCTGATCACCGTCCGTGGCCGGCGCCTCCTCGAGGCCGCCGACTACGTGCTCTTCACGGGCAGCCTGGTGCCCGAGGCCGTGTTCGCGGGGATTCACGCCGAGATCGAGGACAGCAAGGGCCTGGATCTGGACGCCATGGTCAGCCGCCTGCTCGACCGCGCCGCCCGCGGCCAGCGCGTCGTGCGCGCCCACACCGGAGACCCCGCCATCTACGGCGCCATCCACGAGCAGATCGTGCGGCTCAACCAGGCGGGCGTGCCCTGGGAGGTGGTGCCCGGCGTCAGCTCGGCCTTCGCCGCCGCCGCCGCGCTGGGGGTCGAGCTGACCATCCCCGAGCTGACCCAGACGGTGATCCTGAGCCGGGTCGAGGGGCGCACCCCCATGCCCGAGGGCGAGAAGCTCAAGGATCTCGCCGGGCACGGCACGCTCTGCCTCTACCTCTCGGCCACGCTGACCGACAAGCTGGCCCGCGAGCTGGTCGAGGCGGGCATGCCCGCGACCACGCCGGTCGCCGTCGTTCAGCACGCCAGCCTGCCCCAGCAGCGGATCCTGCGCTGCACCCTCGAGACGGTCGCCGAGGAGGTGCGGCTCGCCCGCATGCGCGAGCAGGCCATGGTGCTCATCGGCCCGGCCCTCGACCCGGCCCTCAACCACACCCCTGGCCACGAGAGTCGTCTCTACGCCAGCGACTTCTCGCACCGCTTCCGGAGGGCCTCCGCATGAAGGGACGCATCCTGCTCATCGGCTTCGGCCCCGGCGCCGACATGCACCTGACCTTCCGCGCCCGCGACGCCATCGCCGAGAGCGAGGTGGTCATCGGCTACAACACCTACATCAAGCTGATCGAGGACCTGCTGGAGGGCAAGGAGGTCCACCGCAAGGGCATGAGCGAGGAGCTGGACCGCGTCCACCTCGCCTACGATCTCGCGCGGCAGGGGCGGGTGGTGGCGCTGGTGTCGAGCGGCGACGCCGGGGTCTACGGCATGGCGGGGCCCACCTTCGAGGTCCTCGCCGAGCGCGGCTGGAAGGGGGACGAGGATCCGGAGGTGGCCGTCGAGGTCGTGCCGGGCGTGACCGCGGTGAACGCCGTCGCCAGCCTCGTCGGCGCGCCGCTGACCCACGACTTCTGCACGATCTCGCTCTCTGACCTGCTCACGCCCTGGCCGGTCATCGAGCGGCGCCTGCGCGCGGCGGCCGAGGGCGACTTCGTCGTCGCGCTGTACAACCCACAGTCGAAGCGGCGCGACTGGCAGCTCGCGGCGGCCCGCGACATCCTGCTCGGCCATCGCGCGCCGCAGACGCCCACAGCCATCGTGAAGAGCGCCTACCGCGATCGCCAGAACATCGTTCTGACCGAGCTTCAGCGCATGTGCGAGCACGAGGTCGGCATGCTCACCACCATCCTGGTGGGCAACACGAACACCACCGTCGCGGCGGGCAAGATGATCACGCCGCGCGGCTACAGCAACAAGTACGACTTGAGCACGACGGAGGTGCGCGCCGGCCAGCGCCCCCTGCGCAGCCTGGTGCTGGACGATGACGGGAGGCCGGTGTGAGCCTGAGCAGCGGCCTCGACGACATCGCTGTCCTCAGCGTCACCCGCCAGGGCATCGGCCTCAGCCAGCGCCTGGAGGCCGCCCTGCC
>CAZKWG010000279.1:6052-9338 GCA_964556105.1 uncultured Enterobacterales bacterium
TACGCCGCTGAGGCCCCGGCCCACTTTCGGCGCTTCAGCGATCGACTACAACCCGTCGTGGACGCCGCCTGGGCCCAGCACGAGGCGCTCATCTTCATCGGCGCCGCGGGCATCGCCGTGCGGATGATCGCGCCGCATGTGCTGGACAAACGGCACGATCCCGGCGTGGTGGTGGTGGACATCCAGGGGCGCTTCGCCATCGCGCTCTGCTCGGGTCACCTGGGCGGCGCCAACGAGCTGGCGCGCCGGGTCGGCGAGGCCATCGGCGCCATCCCCGTCATCACCACCGGCACCGACGTGGTCGGCACCCTGGCGCCCGACGTGCTGGCCAAGCAGATCGGCGCCGACGTGGAGAACTGGGACGCGCTGAAGGTCGTCAGCGGCGCGCTGGTGGACGGCCGGCGCGTCGGCGTGCTGGTGGAGCACACGACCATACCAGATGTTGGCATCTATAAAGACAAGGGCGTCCACCTCACTTCCTCGTTGCAGGGCTTCGACGCCGGCGTCGGCGTCACGCCGCGGATCATCGCCACGGACACGCCCACGATCTGGCTGCGCCCGCGGGTGCTGGTGGTGGGGATCGGCTGCAACAGCGGCACCTCCGAGGCGGAGATCGCCCTGGTCTGCGACGCGGTGCTGGCCGAGCACGCCCTCTCGCCCCTCTCCCTCTCCCTGGTGGCGACCATCACCCAGAAGGCCGAGGAGCCCGGGCTGATCGCCTTCGCCGCCGCCCGCGGCGTGCCGCTGCGCGCCTTCGACGCGCGCGAATTGAACGCTGTCGAGGCGCCTTATGAGCGCTCGGAGACGGTCTGGCGCTTCGTGGGCGCCTGGGGCGTGGCCGAGCCTGCCGCGATCCTCGCCGCGGAGGCCGGGCGCGCCGTCGTGTCCAAACAGAAGCGTGGCAACGTCACCGTCGCGGTGGCGATCCGGGGGGACCGATGAACGGCCCAGATCCGAAGATGCGCCCGGTGGTCGAGAACCGCGAGCGCGTAGGCCTCGTGCTGGTCCACACGGGCGACGGGAAGGGCAAGAGCACGTCCGCGTTCGGGCTGGCCCTGCGCGCCGTCGGCCACGGGATGCGCGTCCACATCGTGCAATTCATCAAGGGCAGCCGCGTCTATGGCGAGCTCGACAGCCTCGCCCGCCTGGGCGTCACGGTCGAGCGCGCGGGCGAGGGCTTCACCTGGGAGGTCCGCAGCGACGCGCGCCAGCAGGAGCTCGCCGCCTGGGGGATGGCGCGCGCGAAGGAGGCCGTGGCGCAGGGCCTGGACATCCTCATCCTGGACGAGGTCTGCATCGCCCTGGGCAAGGGCTTCCTGCCCATCGACGAATTCTTGAGCTTCCTGGCGAATCGCCCTCCAGAGCTGCACGTCGTCTGCACCGGCCGCTACGCCCCGGACGCGCTCCTCGAGGCGGCCGATCTGGTCACGCGCCACGAGCTGGTGCGCCACCCCTTTCAGCGCGGCGTGCGCGCTCAACCCGGGGTGGAGTTCTGATGCTGGCCCTCCTCGAGCTTCTGGACGAGGGCGGCCTCTCCCTGGCCGGCGCGGCGAAGCGCCTGGGCCTGAGCGAGGGCGCGGCGCTACAAGCCCTGGTGGCGTCCGGTCGCGTCGTCCGGCGCGACGGGCCCTCCACCCTGGAGCGCGTCCGGGGCTGGGGGCGGGTGCGCGTCATCGTGCGCGCGGGCGACTCGGTGGCGGAGATCATGAGCGATCTCGGCCAGTCGCGGGTCTCCGGGCCCTACTGGAACGACGAGGACGAGCGCGCCCACCTGCACCTCGGCGTCAAAGACATCGCCACCGCCTTCGTGGTCAGCAAGGTGGGCCACGCGAGCGGGCGCGCCGTGCGCCTCGTCGCCTTCGCTGATGGGGCGGGCGAGGTGGCCTTCAAGGTGATGGTGCCGAAGGAGCGCACAGACCTTTTCTCCGCCTTCAACGCGCTTCGGGAGGGGGAGTGACGCCAGCGCTCCTCGTCGCCGCGCCGGCCAGCGGGCAGGGCAAGACCACCGTGGTCTGCGCGCTCGCCGCCGCCCTGCGCGCCCGGGGGCTGGACGTGCGCACCTTCAAGGCGGGCCCCGACTTTCTGGATCCACTCTGGCACCAGGTCGTGACCGGCCGGCCCAGCCGCAACCTGGACGGCTGGATGTGCGGGCGCGAGGGCGTGGCGCGCACCCTGGCGCGCGGTGGTGAGGGCGGAGATCTCGTGCTGATCGAGGGGGTGATGGGGCTCTTCGACGGGCGCTCTCCCGCGAGCCTGGAGGGCTCCGCCGCGGAGCTCGCCCTCTGGCTGGGCCTGCCCGTGGTGGTGGTGATGGACGCGGGCGGCATGGCGCGCACCGCGGCGGCGCTGGTGGCGGGCCTGGCTGGACACCATGCAGGAGTTGATGTCGCGGGTGTGATCTTCAATCGTGTGGGGAGCGCGGGCCACGGGCGTCTGCTGGCGGAGGCCATGCGCACCGTGCCGGGCGTGCGCTGCCTGGGCAGCCTGGAGCGGCGAGAAGATCTGGCGGTGCCCGAGCGGCACCTGGGTCTGGTCAGCCCCAGCTCGGCGCCCCGACCGGGCTGGAGCGAGGCCCTCGCGGGCTGGGCCGCCGCCCTGGACCTCGACGGGCTGCGCGCCCTGGCCCGGCCTCCCCAGGTCGCGTCCTGGACCCCGCCCTCGCCTCCCCCGCCGCGGGTGCGCCTCGGGCTGGCCCTGGACGACGCCTTCCACTTCTACTATCCGGACAATCTGGATCTGCTGCGCGAGGCCGGCGCCGAGCTGGTGCCCTTCTCGCCGCTCCGGGACGCGGCGCTGCCGCCTGGGCTGGACGGGCTCTATCTGGGCGGCGGATACCCGGAGGCGCACGCGGCGGCGCTCTCCGCGAACGCGGGCCTGCGGGCGGAGGTTCGAGCCTTCTCCGGGCTCATCTACGCCGAGTGCGGCGGCCTGATGTACCTGGGCGAGGCCCTGGACGAGCGCCCGATGTGCGGTCGGCTTCCGCTGCGCACGCGCATGTGCGGTCGGCTGCGGGCGCTGGGCTATCGCGAGGTGACCACGCTGCGGGACACGCCGCTGGGGCCCAAGGGGACCGTGTTCAGAGGGCACGAGTTCCACTACTCGGAGCTCGTGGAGACGCCGACGCAGGCGCCGGCACTCCAGCTGAGCGGACGCCTGGGCGCGAGCGTCGAAGGCTGGGGATCGGAGCGGGTCCTGGCCAGCTACGTGCATGCGCACTTCGGCTCCAACCCGAGCCTGGCTCCCGGCCTGGTGGCCAGCATGGCGGCACGATGAGCCCGCCCCTCTG
>CAZKWG010000280.1:0-9298 GCA_964556105.1 uncultured Enterobacterales bacterium
ACCCCTGGACCACGGCCCCTCGGGGGCGCCCGCGCCGCCCCTCCGCCCGCGCGCCCAGACCCAGGACCACCGGCCCCCGCGCCCCGGGCCGCGGCCGCCCCTGCGCTCCCGCTCAGCCGCCCACCGCCGCCCTCCAGCACGACGCCGGAGCGCACCACGGCCGCGCCCGCCCAGCCGCCCGCGCGCCCGACCCGACCCGCTACGGCAGCACCAGCGCCTCCCGCCCCCCCGACCACGACGGGCGCGGCGCGGCGGACAGCGCAGGCGCTCCCCAACCTGGCCTCCCCGTGGCAGCGCCCCCCGTCAGCGGCGCCTGCGCTCCCGGAGAGGAGCGCTTCTCCCGCCCCTCTTCCCAGAGAGACGCTCGCCCGGCCGGGCGCGCCGCTCGCTCCGGAGGCGGTGGCCCACCCAGGCTCCCAGGCGCGAGGCCGCCCAGCGACGGCGCGCGCCGCGACCCAGCCCCTGATCGGGCGAGCGGATCCTCGGGAGCGTCAGGAAGCCGGCTTCCTCGCCCAACGTGCCGCGCAGCCTCCCTCCACGGCAGCGCAGACCGCGGCGCCACCCCAGATCGCCGCGCCCGCTCCAGTCGCGCAGCCGCCCGGTCCGCCACCACAGGCGCCGGAAGCCGAGCGAGAGATCAACATCACCATCGGCACGGTCGAGGTGCGCAGCCGCGCCCCGGCTCCCCGCGCGCCCGCCCCGCGCCCACGCACCCCCACTCTCTCCCTGACCGACTACCTCGCCGGTCGCCGCGGAGGCCGGTCATGAGCGACCATCGCGCCATCGCCGCCACGACGGCGAGCATCAAGTACCTGTTGCAGTACTGGCTCGCCGCGGACATCGACGGCGCCACCGTCACGGTCACGCCCGCGCGCCCGGACACGAGCAGCGCGGGCACGACGCCGACGCTCAGCCTGTTCCTCTACCACGTCGCGCCCAACGCCCAGCTTCGCAACCACGACCTGCCGACGCGCCGCGCCGACGGCTCGCTGTCGGGCCGCCCCAGC
Organism: uncultured Enterobacterales bacterium; assembly: GCA_964556105.1. Taxonomy (GTDB): domain Bacteria; phylum Myxococcota_A; class UBA796; order UBA796; family CAZKWG01; genus CAZKWG01. The sequence continues at coordinate 1,008 of CAZKWG010000280.1, forward strand.
CTGGTCCTGGACCTGCACTTCCTGCTGACAGCCTACGGCGGCGAGACGAGCTGGCACCCGCAGATCGTCATGGGCTCGGCGCTGCGCGGCCTGCACACCTTCCCGCTGCTGACGCCCGAGCTCATCACCGCCGCGCTGCTGGAGGAGATCGGCACCTCGACGACGCACCCGCTGATCGGCGCCGATCTGGCGCGCCAGGTGGAGCTGATCCGCCTGACGCCGCTCTCGTTGAACCTCGAGGAGCTGACCAAGCTCTGGTCGGTCATGCTCCAGACGCCGTACGCGCTCTCGGCGGCCTGGCAGGCCTCGGTGGTCTTCCTGGACGCGGTCAGCGCCCCCAGCGCCATCCTGCCCGTCCGCTCGGTGCAGATCTTCGCGCTCCCGAAGCCGATCATCCTCTTGGACGCCGTCGAGTCCAGCCTGGGCAAGGACGAGCCGATCACGGCCAGCTCGACCTTGCGGCTGCGGGGGCGTGGCCTGAAGGGCGACACGACCCGGGTGCGTATGCTGGGCGCGGACTACGAGCCCACCAGCGTCACGCCGAAGCTCATCACGTTTGCGCTCTCCACCATCCCGGCCGAGGATCTGCGCGCCGGCGTGCAGGGGATCTGCGTGGTCCACCACCCGACGGACGAGGACGGCGACGTCCTGGAGTACGGCTTCGAGTCCAACACGCTGGGCTTCGCCCTGCGGCCGGAGATCACGGTCCCCGCGACCGGGACGGTGGCAGGGACGCTGACGATCACCGTGGCGCCTGAGATGGCGGCCAACCAGCGCGTCGTCGTCTACCTGTATGGCGCCAGCTCCTTCGCCATCGAGCGGACCGTCGTGGTGGCCGCAGGCGAGGACAGCGCCGACACCGTGAGCCTGGTCCCGGAAGATCACGACGTGCCCGCGGGCACCTACCTGGTCCGCCTGCAGGTGGACGGCGCGCAGAGCGTGCTTCAGACCGACGCGGGCGGCAACTACATCGGGCCGGAGGTCGTGCTGACATGAGCGGCCCCCTCGCGCACACCGACTGGCTCGAGGCCAATCAGCGGACGCTGATGGCCGCGATCGGGGTCGTGCGCGAGCGGCTGCTGCTGGCGGCGGGCAGGGGCTCGGCGGAGGCGCTCGCGGCGGCCCTCGCGGAGGAGCGGGCGCAAGAGGCGGAGCTCAGCGCTGGATCGGCGCTGACGCGGATGGTGAGCGCGCTCGGGCTGACCGCCTTCGAGCGCGGGATCGTGCTGCTCTGCGCGGGGATGGAGCTGGACCGCCGCTTCGGCGCGGCGCTGGAGCTGCTGGGCGGCGCGCCGACGCAGGGGCTGGCGATGATGTCCCTGCCCGAGGCGCACTGGGACGCGCTGGCGCCGAGCGCGCCGCTGCGGCGATACGCGCTGATCCGCGGCCTGGAGGGCGGCGCCTCGACCCGCCAGCCCCTGGAGCTGGAAGAGCGGGCGCTCAATTATCTCGTTGGGCTCTCCCATCTGGACGTGCGCCTGGAGGGGCTGGTGGCTCCCCTCACGCCGCCGGGCACGCTGACCCCCTCGCTGGTGGCGACGGCGCGGCGCCTCGCCGAGACCTGGGCCACGCCAGACCGGCCGCTGGTGCAGCTCTGCGGGCTCGACGCGCAGAGCCGGCTCGCGGCCGCGGCCCTGGGCGCTCGGGAGCTTCGTCTTCACCCCTTCGTCGTGGCGGCCAGCGATCTGCCCGAGCCCGTCGGGGAGCGCCTCACCCTCACCCGCCTCTGGGAGCGGGAGGCCCTGCTGGGCCGCGCCGCCCTGGTGATCGATCTGGACCCGGGCGATCCCGAGCCGGTCGCGCGCAAGGCGATGGCCTTCGCCGAAGGACTTCAGGGCCCCTGCGCGCTGCTCTGCCGCGAGGCGCTCGCACCGCGACGCCGGATCAGCGCGCGCATCGACGTCCCGCGCCCCGACCCGGCCGAGCAACGCGCGCTCTGGCACGACTCCCTCGGTGCGCGCGCCGCGGGGCTGTCCTCGGGCATCGACCGACTGGTGGCGCACTTCGATCTTGGGCCAGACCGGATCTTCTCGTCGGTGGTCTCGGCCGGCGCGCTCCCCGAGGACCCCGAGCATGCTCTCCCTCAGCTCTGGGCGGCCTGTCGCCGCCAGGCCCGACCCGAGCTGGACGGCCTCGCCCAGCGCGTCGAGGCCCGCGCGGGCTTCGAAGACCTGGTCCTGCCCGAAGCGCAGCAGCGCACCCTGGAGGAGATGCTCACCCACACGCGGCGCCGACTACAAGTCACGGTGGACTGGGGCTACGGCAGCCGGACCACGCGCGGCCTCGTCATTACCGCCCTCTTCGCCGGCCCCAGCGGCACGGGCAAGACGCTGGCGGCCGAGGTGCTGGCGACGGCGCTGTCGGTGGACCTGTACCGGATCGACCTCAGCGCGGTGATGAGCAAGTACATCGGCGAGACGGAGAAGAACCTGCGCCGCATCTTCGACGCGGCCGAGGGCTGCGGGGCCATCCTGCTCTTCGACGAGGCCGACGCCCTGTTCGGCAAACGCTCCGAGGTCAAGGACAGCCACGACCGCTACGCCAACATCGAGGTCAGCTACCTGCTGCAGCGGATGGAGGCCTACGCAGGCCTCGCGGTGCTGACGACCAACCTGAAGGACCACCTCGATCAGGCCTTCCTGCGCCGCATCCGCTTCCTCGTGCCCTTCCCCTTCCCGGGGCGCGACCAGCGGCGCGAGATCTGGCAGCGCGCCATCCCCGCGACGACGCCGACCCGCGGGCTGGACTTCGGCAAGCTGGCCCAGCTCAACATCACGGGTGGAAACATCCGAAACATCGCGTTCAACGCCGCGGTGCTGGCCGCGGAGGACGAGGGACCGCTCACGATGGCGCACCTGCTGCGCGCGGCGCGCTCGGAGTACGCGAAGCTGGAGCAGCCGCTGACGGCGGCAGAGATCGGGGGGTGGCGATGAGCCGCGTCAACGTCAACATCGGGCGCGTGGTCGCCGACGGCGATGTGTCCCCCCGCGCGCTGGAGGGCTCGCTGAAGCGCGAGCTGCGCACCCTGCTCGAGGCGCAGGGCGGCGCGCTGCCGAAGCAGTCCGCCCAGCTGCAGACGGTGCGCGTCGCAGCGCCCGAGGCTCAGGGGTCCAAGCTGGGCCGAATGGCGGCGCGCGCCATCCATGGAGGGTTGAAGCGATGAGCACGTTCCCAGGCTCTCCGCGGCTTCAGAGAGGCGCCATCGTCGGCTTCGACATCTACAACCCGGTCTCCAGCGTGATCGTCTTCCAGTACAATCCAGAGACGATGACGCGAACGCTCAGCCCCTCCACACCCTCCGGCGAGGGGCGCGAGGACGTGCTGCGGCTGGCGGGCCCGCCCAAAGAGAGCATCTCGCTGACCGTGCGCATGAACGCGGCCGACCAGATGGAGAAGACCGACGCCATCACCTCGGAGATGGGCATCTATCCGCAGCTCTCGGCGCTGGAGATGCTGCTCTACCCGAAGAGCGCGCTGGTCATCACCAACGCCGTCCTGGCCGCGGTCGGCACCATCGAGCTGATCCCTCCGGAGGCGCCTTTCACCCTGCTGATCTGGGGGGTGAAGCGCGTCGTGCCCGTGCGCCTGACCTCCTTCTCCATCACCGAGCAGCAGTGGGACCCCAACCTCAACCCGATACAAGCAGAGGTGGAGCTGGGCATGGATGTGCTGACCTACAACGACTTCCAGGTCCTCCACCCCGGCTGGGCGCTCTTCATGGCCCACCAGGTGGTCAAGGAGGCGATGGCGGTCGTGGGCAGCGTCGGCAACATCAGCGCGCTGGCCAGCGGCTCCACCAAGATCCTGTGAGGTGACCGTGTTCGACGCGAAGAGCCGATATGCCAGGATCGCCACCGCCGTGTACACCGACGCGGCAGGGCGAGAGATCCCCTATGTGAAGCGTCGCTTCCTTCCCCGCGGTGAGGATCTACAACTCCTGGTGGAGGTCACCGTCGCCGAGAGCGACCGGCTGGACCTCATCGCCCACCGCACGCTCGGCTCGTCCGAGGCGAGCTGGTGGATCTGCGACGCCAACGACGCCATGAACCCGCAGACGCTGGTCGAGGACCCGGGCGAGAAGCTCCGCGTCCCCGTCCCGCGGCTGTAGAGGCGACGATGAGCCTGCTCGGCGTACACGCCACGATCATGATCGGCCCGACCGTGCCGCTCCCCATCCCGGGGGACGTAGCCAACGCCATCGAGCAGATTCAGGTCACCCACGACGACGAGCAGCCCTCCGGCTTCCAGATCACCTTCCGCGTCGGTAAGGCCAGCTCCGTCGCGTTCTCCAACGACCTGACCCTGCGCACGCTGGTGACGCACGGCGCGCGCGTCGTGATCCTGCTGACCGTCAACGCGATCCCCAGCGTTCTGATGGACGGCTACATCACGCGCAAGGAGCTGAACCCAGGCAGCCGGCCGGGCGAGTCCACGCTCACGATCACCGGCGTCGATCCGACCTTCAAGATGGATCTGGAGGAGCGCTCCGTCGAGCACCCCGCGCAGCCCGACATGTTGATCGCCACCAAGATCATCGGCACCTACGGCCTGATCCCGATGGTGATCCCTCCGGTCTCGTCCGAGGTGCCCATCCCCATCGAGCGCGTCCCGGTGCAACAGGGCACGGATCTGGCCTACCTGCGCGAGCTGGCCTCGCAGAACGGCTACGTCTTCTACATCGTCCCGGGGCCCGCTCCGATGGTGAACACCGGCTACTGGGGGCCGCCGATTCGCGTCGGCGTGCCGCAGTCGGCGCTGACCATCGACATGGGATCCTTCACCAACGTCGAGAGCTTCGACGTGAGCATGAACGGCGACGGCGCCACGCTGGTCTCCGGCCAGGTGCTCGACCGCCAGACCGGGCAGGTGCTCCCCGTGATGACGGTGGCCTCGACCCGCATCCCGCTGGGGCGCACGCCGGTGCTGAGCCTGGACCCCACCCAGAGCCGCACGCGGATCCTGCGCGATCCTGGGGTCAGCGCGGTGCAGGCCTTCGCCCGCGCGCAGGCGATCACCGACGCCTCCACCGACGCGCCGCTCACCGCCACGGGCTCGGTGGACACGGCGCGCTACGGCGGGACCCTGCAGCCCCGCGGGCTGGTGGGCGTGCGCGGCGCGACCGACGACTACAACGGCTTCTGGTACGTCAAGCGGGTGACCCACACGATGAAGCGTGGAAACTACAAGCAGGACTTTACGCTCACGCGCGGCGAGACCGGCGCCCTGCTGCCCCTGGTGATCCCATGACGCGGTTCTACGGCAAATATCGTGGCCAGGTGATCAACAACCTGGACCCGATGCTCCAGGGGAGATTGCAGGTCTCCTGCCCGGCCGTGCTGGGCGACGGACAGCTCTCCTGGGCCATGCCCTGCGTGCCCTACGCCGGCAGCGGGGTGGGCATGGTCTTCACGCCGCCGGTCGGCGCCTATGTCTGGGTGGAGTTCGAGGGTGGGGACACCAACTTCCCCATCTGGGCCGGCTGCTTCTGGGGCACCGGCGAGCGCCCCACCGAGGCGACCTTGCCCACCACGCACCTCATCAAGACCGACGGGATCACCTTGAAGATCGACGCCACGCCCGGCGTCGGTGGCGTGACCATCGACGTCCTCTCGCCCGCCGTGGGCCTGCCGTCGAAGATCGTGATGTCCACCTCGGGCATCGAGCTGAGCATCGGCGGCGCCAGCATCAAGATGGACGCCGTGACGGTCAAGATCAACTAGCGCCAGGGGAGCAGCGACCATGAGCCAGTTCGGCTTCCCGTACCGACCCGACAGCCGCGGACGCACCGCCAGCGCCGAGGCCGACGTACACATCCGCGAGCTCATCGAGCAGCTCCTCTTCACGACCCCCGGCGAGCGGGTCAACCGCCCCGATCTGGGCACGAACATCCGCCAGCTCGTCTTCGCGCCGAACAGCGACGAGCTGGCCACGGCCACGCAGTTCATGGTGCAGGGCGCGCTGCAGCACTGGCTGGGCACGCTGATTCAGGTCGAGAGCGTCTCTGTGCGCGCGCAGGAGGCGCAGCTCACCGTCCAGGTTCAGTACGTGATCCGCCGCGATCTGGAGCGTCGCACCTCCGAATTCACCTTCGAGGCCTGACGTGAGCACTGTCTACACCTGCAAGAACCAGCGCCGACGCCAGGTGATCGCCCAAGGGGTGGAGATCCCTCCCTCCACAGGGGTGCTCCTCAACGGTATCGACTACCTCGAGGTGCTCGACGTCGTGCTCGCGGACTCGGATCTGGAGGATGACCGACAACGTTATCTGGTGATCCACTGCCTCCAGGACGTGGTCGGCAGCTTCACCGGCGACAACGTGCTGGTCACGGGCGGCGTGCGCATCACCGAGATCAACGTCCTCTGGGCGATGATGCTGGCCGACGTGCGCGCCATGACCTCCCCGGTCACGGCGGCGGAGGACGCCTGGTTCAGCAGCTCCTTCCTCAGCGGCTCCACCGTCGAGGAGGATCGCTGGATCATCGTCAAGGTCGACGCGCGCGGTGATCACTCCACGTATACGCTCACGCTCACGGCGGACGACGGGACGACGCCGCTCAGCGGCTTCGACCGTGTGCTGAACACGGTGGACTTCTCGTTCAAGGTCGAGTGCACCACCGATCTGGACTGCGCGAGCACGACCACGGAGACCGAGGAGACCCCCGCCTCGCCGCGCATCGACTATCTGGCGCGCGACTATCAGAGCTTCCGCAAGCTGATGCTCGACCGCCTCAGCGTCGTGGCCCCCGGCTGGACCGAGCGCAACCCGGTCGACCTCGGCGTGACCCTGGTCGAGATCCTGGCCTACGCCGCCGATCAGCTCTCCTACTACCAGGACGCCGCCGCCACGGAGGCCTACCTGGAGACCGCCCGGCGCCGGACCTCGGTGCGCCGGCATGCCCGCCTGCTCGACTACCCGATGCACGACGGCTGCAACGCGCGGACCTGGGTTCACGTCGCGCTGATCGAGGGCCAGGAGATCGTCGGCAGCAGCGCCAGCCCGGCCCTGCCCAGCGGCACGGCCTTCCTTACCTGGGTCAGCCAGAGCCCCGTGCTCTCCGCGACCAGCTACGAGCGCGCCCTGCTGCGCGCCCCGCTGGTCTTCGAGAGCATGCACGACAAGCAGGTGCTCACCTGGGCCGAGAACGAGATGGCGATCCACACCTTCGGAGAGGACGACTGCTGTCTGCCGGCCGGGAGCGTGGGCTGCTCGCTGGTGGTCGCCACCGGCGCGACGAGCCGCCTCCAGGTGGGCGACGTGATCGTCTTCGAGGAGGTGCGCAGCCCCGAGACCGGCGCGCGCGCCGACGCCGATCCCGAGCACCGGCACGCCGTCCGGGTGACGAGCGTGTCCGCCGCCTATGTGGACTACGTCGTCGAGGGCAGCCCCACCGTCATCGACATCACCTGGGACGCCGCCGACGCGACGCCCTTCGAGCTTTGCCTGAAGACGGTCGAGGACGCCGACGGCAGCGGCGGCCCCACCGTCGTCGCGCGCGGGAACATGGTGCTGGCCGACCACGGCCGCAGCGTCGATCACGACGAGGACGACGCCAGCGCCACGCCGGACGACGGCGAGCCGCTGGTCCCCGCCGAGGTCTACGCCAGCGGCAAGTACCGACCGCGCCTGAAGGGCAAGGACCTGACCTTCGCGGCCAGCTATGACGCGACCCTACCGGCCAGCCAGTGCCTGAGCCAGGCGCCGCGGGAGGCCGTCCCGCTGGTCGAGCTGCGCGACGCGCAGGAAGGGACGGTCTGGTCTCCGGTGCGCGATCTCCTCGGCAGCGACGAGAGCGCCGCGGAGTTCGTGGTCGAGACGGAGGACAACGGGCGCGCCTGGGTGCGCTTCGGCGACGATGAGTACGGGCGAAAGCCCACGGCGGGGGCCGAGCTCCGCGCGTTCTACCGCGTCGGCAAGGGCACCAGCGGCAACCTCGGCGCCGACGCGCTGACGCACCTGGTCTCGGAGACCTTGAACGGGGCGGTGCGGCTGGTGCGCAACCCGCTCCCGGCGGCGGGCGGCCAGGATCCAGAGTCCATCGACGAGGTCAAGAAGTACGCGCCCCAGGCCTTCCGCACCCAGAAGCGCGCGGTCACCGCCGAGGACTGGGCGACGATCTGCGCGCAGCACGCGGAGGTGCAGAAGGCCGTCGCGACCTTCCGTTGGACGGGGAGCTGGTACACGGTCTTCCTCACCGTAGACCGCACGGGCGGCCGGGCCCTGGACGAGGACTTCAAGGAGGATCTGCTGACATTCCTCGAGCCTTACCGGCTCGCTGGCTACGATCTGGAGA
>CAZKWG010000281.1:0-9285 GCA_964556105.1 uncultured Enterobacterales bacterium
GGTGTACCCCGGCGCCACGGAGGTCTGTGACGACGAGGTTGACCACGACTGCAACGGCAAGGAGGGGGACTGCCGCTTTTCGGGCGACGTGGAGGTCGAGACCTTGGACGACGCGCTCTCGGCGCTGCTCGGTGACGAAGAGGATGCCTACCTCAGCCTGAGGGACGCCCTGGACGTGGACGGGGACGGCCTGCCTGATCTGGTGGCCTCGGGTGACGAAGTGAACGGGAACGACGCGCTGCTCTACTACGTCCCTGGCGCGTCGTTGCCGGACGCACCGACCGCGGTCAGCTTCGTAGCGACGGCCACGCTTCGCCACCGGGATGGGGAGGACGACGTGATCCTGGGTGCTCACCTGATGCCGGACCTGGACGGCGATGGATATGGTGAGATCTCGGTCAGCATCAACGAGGGGGCGGGCTACAAGAAGCAGTACGTCACGCTCGGTCACTTCGACGGCGACATGGATCTCTCCCGCGTACGCGACTATCGAATCAACGGCGACGAGCACGCCGTGATTGGCGACTACCTGGGCCGTGGCGCCCCCTGCTGGGCCACCGGGGACTACACCACAAGCTCCGCGTCGAAGGGCTATGGCACGGTCTACTGCGAGACCACCGAAGAGATGGTCATGAGCGGGGACAGCTCCAGCGACAAGCTCGGCGCGGGCATCGGCGCCGCCCCTGGCCATGACGTGGACGGTGACGGGCAGGACGACGTCTGGTTCGGCGCGCCGGGCTGGGACTCGTGGTCCAATGAGGGCTGCGTCTACCTCGCGCTTGGGGGCCTGGTGGGCGACCGCGACGCCTCGGACGCCGACGCGGCGCTCGAGGGCGCCTACTCCGGCATGGGGTTCGGGACGAGCCTGGTGGCGTCCCAGGATCTCGACGGAGACGGCCTCGGCGATCTGCTCGCACGGACCTCCTCGTCCAGAGTGGACCTGGTCCAAGGCCTACGCCATCCGGATCTTCTTCGACCCCGCAGACGACGACAGCGTGGTCGACGCCGATGTCGTCATCTACGGCGCATATGACGAGATGTACCTCAGTATCTCCGATGGCGCCCTGGCCGATGTCGACGGTGACGGCTGGGAAGACCTGATGTTGGCCGGCTATGACTCGGAGAGGGATCACAGCATCGGCATGCTGGCCTATGGTCCATTCGACGCTGGCTCCTACGACGTGTCGGATGTGTGGGACGCGGTCTTTGATGGGGACTACAGCCATAGCCTGCGGACGCTCGGCGATCTGGACCTGGACGGAAAGGCGGACCTGTCCGTGTGGGCATCGGGCCACGACACGCTCGCCACCGACGGCGGGGCGCTCTACCTGCTGAGCGGTCGCTGAGGGAGCCCCTCGATTTTCCTGGATGGCTGCTATGCGCGAGACCGATTGGGGACCCCGCGCGGCCCGGACCGATGGCGGGCACTTCCGCGGGACCGTCCTACGACCCGGTCTGGAGGACCGTGGCGGAGTGGTGCGTTCGGAGGGTGGAATTCGAGGTGAACGGCTCCCGAATTCGTGGCCCCGACACGGTTCGGAGGGTTGACGGAGCGGCCGATCGGGAGCCATAGTCAGGCGTAAGAGGTGTTCATCCAGCCTATCCCCCTGTCCGAAGGGAGCCTCGGGTGCCGGTTTTATTGCTCATCCTCGGGGTCGCGAGGGCCGCGACCTGGACCGTTGGCTCCAGCGGCGCGGACTTCAGCACCGTCTCAGAGGCCATCGTGGCGGCCAGCGACGGCGATCTGGTGCTGGTGGCCGCCGGCACCTACACCGAGTGCCTGGACCCGGGCGGCAAGGATCTGGACATTATCGGCGAAGATCCTGCCACAACTACGCTTCAGGGTGACGGGAGCTGCGAGAGCCTGCTGGTCCTGGACGACGGAGAGGCGCTCGGATTGAGCGCCTTCACCCTGCTGAACACGGCGGGGCGAGCGGTGGAGGCGCGGCACGCTGCGCTCACCCTCCAAGACGTGATCATCACCAGCGCCGGCCTGAGCGACCTGGACGGCGGCGCGATCTACCTGGAGGCCAGCGAGCTTCAGCTCACGGACAGCGCGCTCGCCCTGTACTCGGGGCGCTACGGCGGCGCCATCTACGCCACCGACGGGTCCACGGTGCAGCTCGACGGCGCCACCCTCGAGGACGGATCCGCGACGATCGCCGCGATCTACCTCGCGGACGCCAGCGCCAGCGTCGCGGCCAGCGCGTTGACGATGACCGACAGCACGCTGAGCGGGCACCAGGGCGGGACTGTGTACGTGGGCGTGGACGGCAGCGTGGACAGCACGGCCAACAGCTTCCTGGACAACCTGGACCATGCCCCCGCGATCAACAACGTTTATCTCGCCTCGGGCGCCACGCTGCAGAGCGCGGATGACCTGTTCTCCGGCAACGGGAACGACGTGGCCTGGCTCGTCGCGGGCGCCTCCGGTGGGGCGATCACCGCGGCGAGCGACACGAGCATCACCCTCTCCGGTGGCAGCTTTCTGGACAACGAGGCCAGCAACGCCGGGGCGATCTACCAGGCGGGCTCGGGCTCGACGCTGACGATCCAGGACACGACGTTCAGCTCGAACCGAAGCTGGCAATATGGCGGCGCGGTCGAGCTGATCGCCACGACGACGACCGCCTCGCCGAGCCTGGTCACGATCACCGGCGCCATGTTCAGCGACAACCGCGCGGGCCAGAGCTTCGCGGACGAGGACACCAGCGTGGGGCGGGGCGGCGCGCTCAGCCTGCTGGCGCGCGGGGCAGGGAGCGCGCTCACCATCGAAGACAGCAGCTTTGAAGACAATGATGCGCACGTGACCGGCGGGGCCCTGTTCCTCTACTACTGGGACAGCGTCAAGCTCAGCGGGCTCAGCTTCGACGGAAACCAGGCCAGCGGCGCCGACGACATGGGCTCGGGCGGCGCCATCTACGCAAAGGACATCGACGCGATGGTCCTCGAGGAGTCGCAATTTACGAACGATTACGCCGACTATTACGGCGGCGGCCTGACCTTGTGGAGCTCGGGCACGCTGTCGATCACCGACGCCTCCTTCTGCGGGGAGCTGTCCTGGGACCACGGCGGCGCGCTCAGCCTGGACAGCGTAGACACCGTGGACGTGAGCGGGACGACCTTCTGCGCCAACTACGCCGAGGAGGGCGCGGCCGTGTGGGGCGCCACGGGCGGGACCTGGACCTGGACAAACAATCTGTTCATCGATAATGGCGACGTGGACGCCGGCTCGGTGATCTCCACCGCCGAGGGCGGCGCCATCCACGCGGACAGCCTGGACGATCTGCGCCTGATCAATAACAGCTTCCTGGGCAATCTAGCCGAGATCGGCGGCGCGATCCACATCGAGGAGTCTGCGCTGACGATGGTCAACGACCTGCTGGCCTGGAACACGGGCACGGCGGTCTACGGCGCCGGCACGATCGGCAGCGCCACGTTCGCCTATAGCGACTGGTACGAGAACGACGCCGACGTGGGCGGCCTGTTCAGCCTGAGCCTCGGCGCGGACGGCAACAGCGGCGCGGCGCCGCGGCTGCGCGACTACAGCATGGACTTCGACTGCTCCAACGACGATCTTCGGCTGGCGGACGGCTCGGCGCTGATCGACGCCGGGGACCCTGCGCTCTCCGATCCGGACGGCACGGTCTCCGACATCGGGGCCTACGGCGGGCCCGGCGCGGAGGCCGAAGAGGCGGAGGATCCGGGCGACACGGGCGACACGGGCGACACGGGCGGGGGCGGCGGCTGCGGCCCGGCCACCGGGGGCGTGCTCACCGTCGGCCCAGATGGAGACTGCCCGGACATCGCCAGCGCCATCGCCGCCGCGGTGGACGGCGACACGATCCGGGTCGCGGCGGGCAGCTACGCGGGCTGCCTGGACGCGGGGGGCAAGGACCTGATCCTGCAGGGCGAGGCCGGCTCGGGCGCGACCTCCATCACGGGGAGCTGCGATCCGCTCATCGCCCTGAACGCTGGGGAGAACGCCAGCATCTCCGGCTTCACGCTCAGCGATGGAGGCGGGAGCTGCCTGCGGCTGCGGGGCGGCACGGTGGACCTGGACGATCTGGTCTTCGCCGGCTGCGGTGACGCGGATCGCAGCGAGGGCGGCGGCATCTCCATGGCCTCCGGCAGCCTGAGCCTGAGCGACAGCGCCTTCCTGGACGGCGCGGCCTACGCGGGCGCCGCGATCTACGCCGAGGGCAGCGCCGAGCTGGACCTGGACGGGGTGAGCTTTCAGCGAAACATCGCCTCTTATGCCGGCACGCTCTATTTGGACGGCGGGGCGGACGGGGCGCCCGTCACCCTGCGGCTCAGCGACTGCAGCTTCACGGAGGATGTGGGCGGCGACCTGTACGCGGGCGACTGGTTCGAGATCGAGAGCCAGGCCAACACCTTCCAAGACACGGCGGCCGGGCGGGCGATCACGGTGGAGCGCTTCGGCGCCCTGAGGTCCACCGACGACGCCTTCCTGAGCACCGAGGGCGGCATCGCCACCGGCACCGGCGTCACGTTGAGCGTGCTTGGCGGCCTGTTCTCGGACACCGACGCGCCGGAGCGGGGCGGAGGCATCTGGGCCGGGACCGCGGGCACCCTGAGCATCGAGGACACCCGCTTCGAGGACATCGAGGCCGAGGGCAGCGGCGGCGCCCTCTACGTGTCGGCCGGCACGAGCTGGACCGTGAGCGGCAGCACCTTCAGCGGCAACAGCCTGGCCGGCACCCGGCTCAGCGGCGAGGACCTGGACGGCGCCTGCGGCGGCATCGTCGCGCTCAGCGAGGGCTCGGTCGAGTCCAGCAGCTTCGAGGCTGATCTCTACGGCGAGATCTGCGCGGACACGCTCACGCTGAGCGGCTCCGATCTCATCGGCGCCAGCGCGCTCTATGTCGACAATCTCATCGCGAGCGACGTGGTGTTCCGGGACAGCCTGGACGACGAGGTCCTGGTCTCGTCGGAGGGCGAGGTCAGCCTGACCGACGTGGTGCTGCGCGACAGCGGCACACTTTACCTCGGGCTGCCTGTGGCGGTGACGATCCGCGGCCTGGTCGCCTCATGGGACGACACGGACACCCACAGCAGCTTCGTCGAGCTGGTCCGCCAGACCGGCGACGTGAGCATTGAGGACTCCTGGTTCTGCAATGGCAAGGCCGCCTACGGCGGCGCGGTGCAGGTGGACGTCTCCAGCGGCACAGACACCAGCACGGTCACGCTTCGCAACAACGTCTTCGTGGAGAACGAGGCCACCTTTGGCGGAGCGATCAGCGCCAGCTACGCCCCCTCGCTGGTGATTGAGGGCAACACCTTCGTGGGCAACGCCTCTGGGCAGGGCGGCGGCCTGTACGCCTACCTGCCGAAAGGGAGCTGGACGAACAACATCGTGGCCTGGACGACCAAGGGCTACGGGCTGTATGCGCTGCGCAGCTCGGGCACGATGGCGCCGGCCTACAGCGACTGGTACGAGAACGTCACCGACCACACCTACAGGTTCGCCGGCTTCAGCGCGAGCGCCAGCGGGAACACCAGCGTGGATCCGGGTTTTGTCGAATACAGCATGGACGCGAACTGCGCCAATGACAGCCTGTGGCTGGACGTCGACAGCCCGCTGATTGACGCTGGCGACCCGAGCCTGCTCGACGCCGACGGCTCGGTCTCCGACATGGGCGCCTGGTCGGGCACGGTGGCGCCGGCCTTGGATTGGGACGGCGACCGGTACTTTGGCCCGGAGGACTGCGACGACTGGGACCCCGACATCAACCCCGGGGCGCGCGAGCTGTGCGACGGGGTGGACGAGGACTGCGACGGGCTCATCGACGACGCGGACGACGATCTGGCCGGTGGGACGCACTATTACACGGACGCCGACGGCGACGGCTACGGGGATCCGGCCACGGAGCTCTTCGCCTGCGAGGCGCCCGCCGGGGTCGTGACCGAGGGCGGCGACTGTGACGACGGGGATCCCGAGCTTCACCCTGGCGCGACGGAGCTGTGCGACCCGGCGGACGTGGACGAGGACTGCGACGGGCTGGCCGATGACGCGGACGCCGGGCCCGAGGGCACGACCCCGTTCCATGTGGACGCCGACTGCGACGGCCACGGCGACCCCGACGCGCTGATCGCCGCCTGCGACGCCCACGATGGCGTGGTGAGCGACGACGGTGACTGCGACGACACGGACGCGGACGTTCACCCCAGCGCGGTTGAGGTGTGCGACGACGCGGACGTGGACGAGGACTGCGACGGGCTGGTGGACGACGCCGACCCCTCGGTCACCGAGACCGCGACCTGGTACACCGACCTGGACGGCGACGGCTACGCGGGCGCAGAGGCTACGATCTCGGCCTGTGATCTGCCGGAGGGAGCCTTTGCATCGGCGGAGGACTGCGATGACAGCGACGCCGCGGTGTCGCCGGCCGGGACCGAGCGCTGCGACGCGCTGGACGTGGACGAGGACTGCGACGCGCTGGTGGACGACGCCGACCCCTCGGTCACCGAGACCACGCGCTGGTACGCGGACGCGGACGGCGACGGCTATGGCGACCCCGATGAGGCCGTGGACGCCTGCGCGGCGCCGGAAGGGCGCGTGGCCGACGGCGCGGACTGCGACGACGCGGATCCCGCCTTCCACCCTGGCGCTTCCGAGAGCTGCACCGACCCGGTAGACCTGAACTGTGACGGCTCGGTGGGCTATGCCGACGCGGACGTCGATGGCTGGGCCGCCTGTCTGGACTGCGACGACGCCGATCCCGCCGCCTGGCCCGGCGCCGAGGAGATCCCCGGCGACGGCATCGACCAGGACTGCGACGGCCTCGATGCCGCCCTGCCCGCGGACAGCGCCGACACCGCGGACTCTGGCGCCTCCGATACGGGCACCGGGGATCCCGGGTGCCTGCGCGGCGCCACGGCGGACGGCGGCTGCGCCGGCGGCAAGCTCGGCCTCCCTGGCCTGCTGGGTATGGGGCTGCTGGCGCGCCGACGGCGACGGCGGGCCTGAGGGGCAGGGGGCGAAGAGCCGCTCGGCCGCTCGGGGCGCCAGCAGCCCAAACCAACAGGCGCCTCATCCGCGCGCATCCTCCGCGCCGCGCACGCAGCGGGCAAACGGCGATTGTTCGGCCTTCGACCGTGATCTTCGGCGCCGGCCTGGCCGGCACGGGGCTTGCTTACCGGGTCCTCGAACCTTCCCATCGAGGCCCCCATGCGTCACGCCGCCGCTCTCCTGCTCCTCGCGCTCCCCGCCTGTGTCCCCGCCCCCGAGGGGGAGGACCAGTGCCCCGCCCTGAACTATGAAGAGACGGCGAAGAAGGCGGCAGAGTCGAGCCTGAAGACGCAGGCCCGGCCTTGACCGCTGATCTGCGCATCCGCTGGTGCTCGGGCTTCCTTAAGTTCGATGTCGCCTGCACCCTGCTCGCTCGTGGCCCCAGCACGTGTCGGGGAGCTGTTCCTCCGACCTGTCCCCCACCGACTCCTGACCGCCGGTCACCAGATCGGGCACGGTCGCGGTTCGCGGCAGCACCACCGTCAGAGGCCCCGGCCAAAGCTCATAGAGCAGGAGCTCCAGGCGGCGTATCGCGGCCGCCGAGAGGTCGCGCAGGTCGACGAGTCCGCAGGCGTCGAGCAGGGCGAGCGGATCGCAGGCGGCCCTGGTGACGTGCACGATCAGCGGATCGAACAGCGGCCGCTCCTTCGCCGCGAACACCCTGGCGATCGCGGCGGGGTTTCGCGCGTCGGCGTGAGGATCCGGGACATCGCGGCTCCGCCGGGGGAGGGAACCGGGGCCGGGCGCGGGCGTCGTGAGCGACGGAAGCTCAGCCGCCGTCGCCGACGATCTCCAAGTACACCGCCTCGAGCTCCGCTGTCTCGGCCCGCGCGGGGCCCGGCGCGCTGCCCGTGTCGAGCAGCTCGCCGAGCAACCCCAAGCAGACGTGCCAGCCCGCCGCGGTCCTGTGCGCCGGGACTGGCGCGGCCCCGAGCCACGTCTCGAAGATCAGCCGCGTCCCGCCGTCGGTGGCGTCCAGGGTGAACGACAGGCGGTCGTCGCCCCAGGTCCAGACGAACCGGCGCGGCGGATCGAACTCCAGGATCTCCCCGTCGTACGTCGTCTCGGTGAGCGCGTGCACGTCCACGACCTCCTGCCAGAACGGCAGGCGCACCTGCGCGCCGGCCCGCCGCTCACCGACGATGTCGCACGGCAGCCACGCCGAGAGGTGCTCGGACGCGGTGATCGCGGCCCACACGCGCTCGGGCGGGTGGGCGAGGTCGCGCACGTACCGCAGCCCGGTGCGCCCGTGCTCGCGTAGCACCGCCCCGAGTCGTTGACGTTCATCCTGGGTCATCGTTGCTCCTTCTCGGGTGGGGCGGACTGCGCCGCCATGCGGTCGAGGTGGCGTTCGAGATCGTCGAGGTGGTCGGCCCACGCCGCACGGAACGGTGCCAGCCAGGCGTCGACCTCGCGCAGCGGCGCGCTGTTCAGCCCGTAGTACCGACGGTTCTTGTCGGCCCGCACCGTCACCAGCCCGGCCTCGCGCAGCACCGCGAGGTGCTTGCTCACGCTCGGCTGGCGCATCGGCAGGGCGTCGGCCAGCGCTCCGACGGTGCGCTCCCCCCTGCGCAGGAGATCGAGGATCTCCCGTCGGTGGGTTTCAGCGAGGGCTTCGAGCGGGTGCATGGAGGCCATATACCGCGCAAAGAATATTCCGCAACCAGAATATGATGGCCATCGCAGGGTCCCGGGGACGCCGCGACCGGACACCGCGCCGTGCTCCGCGGGCGGTCCCGCGCAAATGCGCCTGCAACCGAGGTCTCCGATGCGCGCGTTGTCGTTGCTGTTCGTCTCGTTGTCGCTGCTGACGGACTGCCCGAAGTCCGCCCCGAAGCCGCTCTCTGACGGGGAACCCTACGCGGTGCAGCCCGAACGCCAGCCGCACCAGTAGGTCGACGGGATCGTGCTGTTCGGGTGGTCCGACGACGGATCACGCCTGCTGTACAGCACGTTCTACCCGGGCCCCGGCATCGGGACCTGCGAGGGGCGCGGGCGCTTGTTCGTGCTCCAGGCCGGGCGCGCCGAGCCGGTCGGCGAATTGGTGCCAATGCGTTAGCGAGTTGGTGCCCGAGGTGGTGCCAGGCTATGCGTTATGCGTTTTGTCTCGCGGCGTAGAACCTCGATCATGCCCCCGGAAGGGGTGACAGCTCATGAGGCCTCTCGCCAGGCCGGGGCCAGGGGCCTCAGCCAGGCCAGGTGTCTCGGATAAACGCATAACGCATAGCCTGGCACCCATTCTTCGCCGTGGC
>CAZKWG010000282.1:0-9267 GCA_964556105.1 uncultured Enterobacterales bacterium
CCATCAGCGGCCCGCCGATGAGGCTGGGGTCGATGCCGCCCGCCCACTCGGTGGCCGTGTCCCAGGCGCTGCCGGCGGCCTCTCCCAGCGCGCCGAGGCCCCCCAGCGGCGCCATCAGCGGCCCGCCGATGAGGCTGGGGTCGAGGTCTCCCACCGCGCTCGAGACCGTGTCGAAGATGCTGGTGGCGCCGCTCCAGGCGTCGCTGGCGAGCCCAGAGATCCCGTCACCCAGCGCGTGGGTCCAGTTGGAGTTGCCCCTGTTGTCCTTCGGATCGAAGCCGAGCAGGTCGAGGGCGCCGGTTCCGAGGCCGCCGGTCACGGCGCCGAACAGGTCGCGCAGCGGGTCCTCGGACTTCAGATCGAAGGAGACCGGCCCGATGTCGGCGCCGAAGCCGTACTCGCGGTAGCCGTCCTTGTCCTTGTCGCCCCAGTGCAGGCGCCCTGCGGCGCCGACGCCCTCGGAGAGGCCGAAGCGGGCGAGCTGATCCCGCTGGCCGGTGCCGATGTTGTGGATCGTCCCCGCGGCGTCGAGCAGGGTGGCCTGCGCGCCGACGCTGAGCCCGTCGTCGCCCACGTTGGCGTCGAAGGAGATGTTCGGCCCGTTGGCCTCGAACTTCGCGCCGCCCGTGCCCCAGTTGGCCTCGATCTCGTCCTTCATCAAGGAGTACTGGTGGTGGTGGCCGACGCGGCGGTTGCCGTCGTCGTCGCGGTAAAGGCCGGCGCGGTTCTCCACTGTGCCGAAGCGCAGGCTGGTGTTGACGTCGGCGCCGCCGATGCGGTCCTTGCTCTGCCGGCCCCAGCCGGTCGCGTCCCCGTAGAACCCACCCTCCGGCGTCCCGCGGACCCGGTAGCCGCCGGTCATCGGGTCGCCGCGCTGCTCGACGACCTCGCGATCCCGCGGCCAGGCGTCGGTCCAGTCCCAGGTGGGGTTCAGCATGATGTTGTTGCTGAACGGGTTGAAGCCTCCGCCCATCAGGCCGCTCATCGCGGAGTTGCCCAGGAGGCCGCTCAGCCCCCCAATGCCGGGGCCGGACTGGGGCGCGTCATGGTCTGAGGAGGTGTCCTGAATGGGCTGGCGGCTCTTCATCGAGAGGCTCCGACGGCAGGCAGATCTCAAGAGCAGTCTGCCACGCGCTCAGCGGGGAGGGCAAGCCCTGCTCCCTGGGGCGGAGTTTACGCCTGTAACACAGGTGTAACATCGATTTTGGGTGAGCTTTCGGTGTGCAACTCGTGCGCGCCGCCTCGCTCACGCAGCTCGTCGAACCAGCGCTCCGCGCGCTCCACCGCCTCCTGCACGCTGTGGCTGTGCAGCAGCGCGGTTCGCAGCGCCTCGCCGCCCGGCATCGAGAGCGCGAAATAGTTGGCCAGCTTCTTGAAGCGCCCCAGCGCGGGGCGGTCGGCGCCGAAGCGCGCGCGGATGTCCTCGAGATAGCCCAGGAGGACGCGGCGACGCTCTTCGGGGGTGACCTCGGTCACGGGCTCGCCGCGCAGGGCCTGGGCGATCTGGAGGAGCACCCAGGGGTTTCGCATCGCGCCGCGCCCGACCATCACCCCGTCGCAGCCGGTCTCCTGAAACATGGCCAGCGCGCTGGGCACGTCGATGATGTCGCCGTTGCCGATGACGGGGATGGACAGGCGCGCCTTGACCTCGGCGATCTTGTCCACGGCCCGCGTGCCGCCGTAGCGGTCCTCGCGGGTGCGCCAGTGGACCGTGACGGCCTCGGCGCCCTCCTCCTGGCAGATCCGGGCGATCTCCGGCGCGTTCCGAGAGCGGGCGTCGAAGCCGCTGCGCATCTTGACGGTGAGCGGGATGCTCAGCACGCGGCGCACGGAGGCGACGATCTGCTGGACCAGCGCGGGGTCGCGCAGCAGGCTGGAGCCGCCGGAGTTGTTGCAGACGCTCTTGCTGGGGCAGCCCATGTTGATGTCGCAGATCGTGGCGCCCATGTCCTGCACCACGCGGGCCGCCTCGGCGAGCACGTCGGGCTTGCGCCCGTAGAGCTGAACGCTGACGGGGCGCTCGTCCGGGTCGAACTGGGCGGTCTCCCAGGCGCGGCCCTCGCCGGACTTCAGGCTGACGGAGGGGATGAACTCGGTGCAGGTCAGCCCCGCGCCGCCGATCTGCCGGATCAGGCGGCGGAAGGTGAGGTCGGTCACGCCCTCCATCGGCGCGAGGATGACGTTCGGCTCGACGCGGACGTGTCGGATGTGGAGGTGGAGCGGGGGCATCGGGCCGCGTTATAACGCGCCGATGTCCCTCCCCAAGGCCGCCTACCCTCCCAAGGCCGAGAGCGTCACCCAGCAGGGCGCTCCGGACGGATTTCAGCACCCGCTGGCCTTCCAGGCGCAGGTCCTGCCCGGCGGCTACACCCGCCTCGTGGTGAGCGCTCCCCCGGAGCGGCTCCCCGCGCTGCACCGCGCGCTGCTCGGCGCCCTCGAGGCGCCCCTGCGCGTGCTCTACCGGCAGCTCACCGACCGCTCCTCGGGGCAGCTCCCCAAGGCGCGCGACTGGGTGGGGGCGGAGATCACGACGAAGCGCCTGCTGGACGGCCTCGAGGCGGCGGCGCCGCTCGTCTACCACGACGGCCGCCACCAGCTCTGGGTCAAGGGCCAGGGCAGCGAGCAGATCGTGCTCGAGGAGATCGGCGTGATCTTCGTCTATCCGGATGATCCGGCCTACCGCGAGGTGCTGCTCGCGGAGGGCGTGCCGGAGGCCCGGGTGCAGACGATGGCCGAGCGCGACTACGTCAAGGTGAACTTCCTCGCCGAGGGCGACGCGATGGAGCGTCAGCTCTTCCAGGCGTTGGGGCTCGTTCGCTGGGCGTGACCGCGTCTTCGGGCACGGAGCCCGAAAAAGAAAAAGCCGCGGTCACCCGCGGCTCTCTCGTTCAGCCGATCGCGAGGATCAGGCGACCTTCAGCTTGATCTGCATGGTCATGTAGTGACCAGGGAAGGAGCAGAAGATCACGTAGTCGCCCGCCTCGAGGCCCTTGAGGAGGACACCGCCGGCGGCGCCGGGGGCGAGCATGGTGCTGGCGGCGATGACCTTGGCGTCGTCGTTGGGGACGTAGCCGTTGGCCTCACCGCTGGTGAGGCCGGCGTTGGCGACCGCCTCGACGTCGGCGGCCTTCACGACCACCACGTTGTGCATCATGCCGGCCGCGCTGGCCTTGTTGGCGAACTTGACGCGGATGTTCTCGCCGGCCTTCGCGGTGAGCTCGGCCACGTTGAAGGCCAGCTCGTCACCCTTGGTCTCGATGACCAGCTCCTGAGCGGCGCTGTTGTCGTCGGGGTTGATGACGTTCGTGCCCTTGGGGCCGGGGTTGGCCGGGGTCGCGGGGGCCTGAGCCACGGGCTCGGCCGGCTTGACCTCGGCGGCGGGCTCGGCCGGCTTCTCAGCGGGCTTGGCCTGCTCGGCGCCACCGCAGGCGGCCAGGGAGAAGGCGAGAGAGGCGAGAGCGAGAGACTTGAAGAAGGACATGGTGCGAGACCTCCGAGGTTCGTCGAGCGGGTCGAGGGAGGGATTTCCCTGTCGTTGCCCGCGCGGACGCGCCAGGAACTGGGGTGACGAAAAGGTGGCGAAGGCTTTACCTCTGGCGCTACGCTTGTCAAGGGCTGGCCAGTTGACGGCGCGGTGGCGCGGCCCTACGTTGACGTTTCCCCCTCGGAGCCCGCCATGGATCTCAGCACCGCGCGCTCGCCGGAGAGCGACTTCCATCCTGGGCCGCTCGAGCCCCTTGGCGTCGAGCTCCCCGTGGGCGAGCCGGTCGGGCGGATGCCGGCGCAGTTCCGCGACCGAATCATGGTGGACGTCATCCACGACGGCGCCGTGATCCCAGCGGAGTTTCTGGTCGATGGTACTGGCGCGCCGATCCGGCCTGAGCTGTTTCGGGGCCACTATGAGAGCGACCGCGACTGGGGCGCCGGGCTGGTCGCCGGGCGGCTGGCGGGGGCGCTCGGGCTGCAGAGCTGGTACAAGGTCAACATCGCGCGGGTGCTGATGGACTTCGGGCGCCTGCCCGGGACCACGCTGGGCGACGCCGACTACCTCTCGCGCTTCGCCATCAATTATCCCTTCTCCAAGGTGCTCTCTTACGAGCAGCGGCGCGCGGTGCTCGAGCAGTGCTACGATCGCGTCTCGGCCGAGGTCGAGCGGCACATCCGCCGCCGCATCATCAAGCTGGCCATCCACACCTATGACCGGCTCAACGCCTCGGGCACGGTGCGGCCGACGGTCAGCCTGGTGACGCGCTCGCTGGCCTACCAGACCTCCAGCCGCCTGCCCACGGGGCTCTACGATCCGCTCTACCCGGACCTTCTGGCCGAGTTCACCGCCGACCGCGTCCTGACCGACCGAATCTCCCTGGACCTGGAGAAGGGCGGCATCCCGGTGGCGCACAACTACCCCTACCTGCTCCCCGAGGGCAGCGTGGAGGTGCGCAGCCAGGTCTGGTTCTTCTTCGGTTATCTGCGTCAGCGCTTCGAGGAGGAGGCCCCAGAGACGAAGGATGACGAGCCTTTCCGCATCGTCTGGGACCTGCTGCTGGACACCAACCTGCGCTCCAGCCAGGGCGAGATGCTGCGCAGCTACCTGCACCTCTACCGCCACGCGCCGCCGGGCGAGGAGCAGCTCTTCCGTCAGGCCCGCCTGGCCTATGACCGCGTCCGCGCGTTCATGGAGCGGGACAACCGGCGCGTGATCGAGGACTACCGCTTCTGGGACGGCCGGCCGAGCTCCATCGGCGTCGAGATCCGCAAAGACGTGGTGTGGGAGTTCGACAAGGACAACCGGCCGGTGGGGCCGAAGCCCGAGGCGGCGGCGCACGTCGCGGAGGCCATCGCCAGGGCCGTTCTGGTCTACCTGAACGTGGACCACCCCGAGCGGGTGACGCGGGACAGCGTCCTCTCCCGCCCAGACCCCTGGTACCGTCAGGCCGCGAGCGCCTGAGGAGGAGTGAGCGGAGATGCGGCGTCTGCTGAAGATCTTCGGGGCCTTTCTGGTCCTCTGTCTGCTGGGCCTGGCGGCGACGAAGGTGGCGCTGGACGCGCCCCTGCCCGAGGCGGTGGCGAGCGCGGAGGGAGACGCGCTGGCGCGGCGGGTGCTGGAGGCGGTCAACGCCCAGGCCTGGGAGGAGACGGGCGCCGTCACCTGGGTCTTCGCGGGCAGGAACGAGCACCTCTGGGACCGGCGGCGTGGGCTGGCGCGGGTGAGCTGGGGCGACACGGTGGTGCTCGTGGACCTGGGCAAGCAGGTCGGGCGCGCCACCCGCAACGGAGAGCCGGTCTTCGGAAAAGCCGGCGAGAAGCTGGTGGCGAAGGCCTACGCGTCCTGGGTCAACGACAGCTTCTGGCTGAACCCCGTGGTGAAGATCTTCGATGAGGGCACCAGCCGCGCGGTGGTCCCCGGCGCGGGACCCGAGGGGCGGGACGCCCTGCTGGTCACCTACGCCAGCGGCGGGCTGACGCCGGGCGACGCCTACCTCTGGGAGCTGGACGCGGACGGGACGCCGCAGGGCTGGCGGATGTGGGTCTCCGTCATCCCCATCGGCGGCGCGCGGGCGAGCTGGGAGGGCTGGACCACGCTCGCCACGGGGGCGAGGGTCTCGACCCTTCACGCGCTCGGACCCATGAAGGTGGAGATCACGAAGCTCGCGGCGGCGCAGACCCTGGCCGAGCTGGTCCCCGGCGAGGACCCCTTCGCCGCGCTGTTCGCCGCGCCCTGACCGTTGCCCCTGATCGGGCTATCCGATAAGCAGGCCAGCTTCCGGAGTGCACATGGCCGTACAGCAGGCGCGCGTCGCGGTGGTCCCTGGAGATGGCATCGGCAACGAGGTCATCGCGGAGGCGCTTCGGGTGCTCGACGCCCTGGATGGCGGCCGGCTGGGCCTGCAATTCGAGCACTTCGACCTCGGCGCCGACCGCTACCTGCGCGACGGCACGACGCTCCCAGACGACGTGTTCAATCGCTGGAAGAGCGAGTTTCAGGCCATTTTCCTGGGCGCGCTCGGTGACCCGCGGGTGCCGAGCAACGTGCATGCGCGGGACATCCTGCTGGGCAGCCGCTTCCGGCTCGACCTGTTCATCAACCTGCGCCCCATCTCGCTGCTCGACGCGCGGCGCTGCCCGCTGAAGGACAAGGGGCCGGAGCACGTGGACATGGTGGTGTTCCGCGAGAACACCGAGGGCCTGTATACCGGCGTCGGCGGCCAGTTCAAGCGCGACACCGAGGACGAGATCGCCATCGAGCAGGAGATCAACACCCGCAAGGGCGTCGAGCGCATCATCCGCGCCGCCTTCGCCTACGCGCGCGCCCGCGGCCGCAAGAAGGTCTGCATGGCGGACAAGGCCAACGCCATGCGGCATGGCCACGACCTTTGGCAGCGCGTGTTCAAGCAGGTCAAGGCCGAGTATCCCGAGATCGAGTCCAGCCATCTCTACGTGGACGTGCTGGCGATGGAGATGGTGCGGGTACCGGAGCGCTTCGACGTCATCGTCACGAACAACCTGTTCGGCGACATCATCACCGACCTCGGCGCGGCGCTGCAGGGCGGCATCGGGCTCGCCTGCAGCGGCAACATCCACCCGGGGCGCGTCTCGCTCTTCGAGCCGGTCCACGGCTCCGCGCCGGACATCGCCGGAAAGGGCATCGCCAACCCCATGGCCGCCATCCTCACGGGCGGCATGATGTTGGAGCACCTCGGCTTCCCCGCCGAGCATGCCCGGGTCCAGGCCGCGGTGCGCGCCTGCTTGGAGCGCGACCAGGTGACGCCGGAGCTGGGCGGCAAGCTCAGCACCCGTGACGTCGCCAGCGCCGTCATCGACAGCCTCGTGTAGTCAGCCTCGTGAGAAGCCAGGGAGATCCCATGAGTCAGCCGAGCGAGCTCCTCTACGACTGGAACGTGCGCGGACCGGCGAACTCTCCTCCCCTCAGGAAAGTTCGAACCTTCGATGAGACGCTGCGGGACGGCGTGCAGTGTCCCTCGGTCACGGATCCGCCCATCGAGGCGAAGATGGAGATGGTGCGCATCCTGGCGGGCCTGGGGGTCCACCATGTGGACATCGGGCTGCCCGGAGCCGGGCCGCGCGCCGTGGCCGACACGACCACGCTGGCGGAGATGATCCGCGACGAGCGCCTGCCCATCGCGGCGGCCTGCGCGGCGCGCACCGTCGCGGCGGACATCCGGCCCATCGTGGAGATCTCCGAGAAGGTGGGCCTCCCCATCGAGGTGATGGCCTTCCTCGGGGCGAGCCCGGTGCGCCTCTACGCCGAGGGCTGGGACGAGGACCTGCTGGAGCGGCGCACGCGCGAGAGCGTGTCCATGGCGAAGAAGGCGGGGATTCCCTGCACCTTCGTCACGGAGGACACCATCCGCAGCCACCCGACCACCCTGCGCAGGCTGTTCAGCGCGGCCGTCGAGGAGGGCGTGGACGGCCTCTGCGTCTGCGACACGGTCGGGCACGCGACGCCAAACGGGGTGTTCAACCTGGTTCATTTCACGCGCGACGTGCTGCGCGGGCTGGGCTCGGACGCGCGCATCGACTGGCACGGGCACAACGATCGCGGCTTCGGCCTGGGCAACGCGCTCTCGGCCATCGAGGCGGGGGTGGATCGTGTCCACGGAACGATCCTCGGCATGGGCGAGCGGGTGGGCAACACCTCGCTGGACCTGCTGCTGGTGAACCTGAAGCTCCTCGGGATCGAGGAGAACGCGCTCGCCGGCCTGGGCGATCTGGTCGATCTGGCCAGCAAGGCGTGCAACTGGCCGATCCCCGTGAACTACCCCGTCTTCGGGCGCGACGCCTTCCGCACCGCCACCGGCGTACACGCCGCGGCGATCATCAAGGCGGAGAACCGCGGCGAGACTGGGCTCTCGGACCTGGTCTACTCCGGCGTGCCGGCGAGCTGGTTCGGGCGCGAGCAGGAGATCGACATCGGCCACATGTCCGGCGACAGCAACATCATCTACTGGCTGCGCAAGCGCGGGTTCGAGCCGACCACGGAGCGCGTCGCGGCGATCCGCCAGCTCGCCAAGAGCGGGAACCGCACGCTCGAGGAGCACGAGGTCCTGGCCGTGCTACCCTGAGGGCGGTTGACCCCGGGGAGCCTCCATGAGCCGGCCCATCTTCCGGAAATACGCCTCCTTCGCGCAGCTTCAGATCGCGACCCTCGAGGACATGGAGCGCCTGGAGACGCTGGACGAGGCGCGCTGGACCGCGACCAGCGTGCCCATCGAGCAGCTCGTCGCCGATCCCGCCTTGCTCGCCTACGTGGACACGGATCACAACGGGCGCATCCGGGTCGTCGAGCTGAAGGAGGCCCGCCGCTGGCTGTGGGCGCGGCTGCGTCGTCGCGAGCGGGTGATCGAGGGCACGGACACGCTGCTGCTCGACGATCTGGACCCTGGGCACGAGGACACGCCGAAGGTGCGGGACCTGGCGGCGCTGCTCCTAAGCCAGCTCGGCGCCAGGAGCCGCGATCGCATCGATCTCGTTCAGGCGCGGGCGTTCAAGGCGGTCTATATGGCCCGCTTCCCGAACGGCGACGGGGTGGTCAGCCTGGCCCAGATCGCCGACCCGGTCGTGCGGGCGCTGGCCGCCGACGTGCTGGCGGTCACAGGGGGCGGGCGCGACCTGAGCGGGGAGCTGGGCGTGCGGCGCGAGGACCTCGCTGGGTTTCGTGATCGGGTGGCGCGCTTCGTCGCCTGGAGCGCGCGACGCGGGTCGGAGGCGGCGACGCTCTTTCCCCTGGGTGAAAACACACAGGCTGCGTCCGAGCTCGTCGCGGCGCTGACACCGAAGATCGACCAGTTCTTCGCCCAGTGTGCGCTGGTCGCCCTGGAGGCCGGGGCGAGCGCCCGCCTGCAGGCCAGCCCCGAGGAGCTGGCGCGCCTGGACGTGAGCGACCCTGTCGCCATCCAGCGCTGGCTGGAGCGGGCGCCGATCGCCCGCCCGACCGCGGACGGCGTGCTCTCGCTGGACGGGCCCATCAACCCTCCGTTCGCCGCGGCGATCAAGACCCTGGCGCAGGAGGTGGGCCCGCGCGCGCTGCGGCGGGAGGGCGCGCTGAGCCGCCTGGACGCGGCGGAGTGGGCCTCCCTGCTCGCCGTGTTCGAGCCTTTCCGAGCCTGGTCGGCCGCGCGCCCCGAGGGCATCGCCCCGGACGCCGACCCCGAGAAGCTCGGCGCCTGGCTCGAGCACCCGGCGCTGCAGCAGCTCGGCGCCCTGGTGGCCGAGGACGAGGGCGTGGCCGAAGAGCTCCAGGCCTAC
>CAZKWG010000283.1:0-9246 GCA_964556105.1 uncultured Enterobacterales bacterium
CGGCGCCCTGGACGTGGTCGTCGGCCTCATCGACACGGCGATGCCCCACCCTCTGTTGGCGCCCGAGCAGAACGCCGGCTGGGGCCGGATCCGGGCGGCCTACGAGGCGGCCCGCCAACGCATCGAGGCGTTGGAAGCCGATCTACTGGTGATCTACAGCACGGGCTGGCCCTCGGTCATCGGCCACCAGATCCAGGCGGACCCCGAGCCGCGCTGGGTTCACGTGGACCAGGAGTGGCATGCCCTGGGCAGCATCCCCTACCACTTCCGCATGGACGCGGCCTTCGGCGCGGCCTACCAGGAGACGGCGACCGCCCGCGGCCTGCACGCCAGGACCGTGGCCTATTATGGCTTCCCGATGGACACGGGCAGCGTCGTCGCGCTGACCCTGCTGAACCCGGGCAACCGCCTGCCCGCCAGCGTCGTCTCCTGCAACATGTACGCCGATCGCGCCGAGACCGTGGTGCTGGGCAAGGCCGCCCGCGACGCCCTGCAGCGCCAGGGCAAGCGCGCCGTCGCCATCGCCGTGACCGCGCTGAGCAACCGCGTCCACACGCGCCCCGTCGCGCCCCAGCAGGACCGGATCAGCAGCCTGAAGGACGACGAGTGGAACGCCAAGCTGCTGGAGATCCTCGGGCAGGGTCGCCTGGAGGACACGAGTCAGCTCGCCCGCACCTTCTCCGCCCAGGCCCACGCCGACAGCAAGCTGAAGGCCATCTGGTGGCTGGCGGCGCTGATGGGCGAGCACAACCGCTACGAGGGCGAGGTCCTGGCTTATGAGCCGATCATGGGCACGGGCGGCGCGGTGGTCTTCTTGAAGCCGTCCACGCGCCAGAGCGCCGACCACGAGTTCGACGAGGAGTCGGTGGAGGTCTTCGGCGGCGAGCGCGGCGTGCTGGGCGAGGCGCTGGAGGAGGGCGCCGCTCCCGCTCCCAGGTCAGCAGCGCCGGCCGCTCCCGCTCCCGCTCCCGCTCCCGCTCCCGCTCCCGCCGCCCGCGCCGACATCATCCACGCCAGCGGCGCGCCGCGGCCAGTCGGCGCCTATGCCCACGCCCGCAAGGTCGGCGAGCTGCTCTTCCTGGCGGGCGTCGGCCCACGCGACCCGGAGTCCGACCAGATCCCCGGCGGCCCGGTGCGCGACGCGGCCGGTCAGCCCCTGCCCTACGACGTCGAGGCGCAGACCCGCGCGACCATCGAGAACGTGCGCCGGATCCTTGCGGCGGCGGGGGCCACGCTGGCCGACGTCATCGACGTCAGCGCCTTCCTCATCGACATGGACCGGGACTTCTCGACCTTCAACCGGGTCTACGCCGAGCACTTCGCCGCTGTCGGCGCCACCCGCACCACGCTGGCCGTCTCGGCGCTGCCCACGCCTATCGCCGTGGAGCTCAAGGTCGTGGCGCGCGCCCCCCGATGAGCCGCGTCCTCGACATCAGCCCGCCGCTCAGGCCCGGCATCGCCGTCTGGCCCGGCGACACGCCGTTCTCCCAGCGCTGGCTCTGCCGCATGGATCAGGGGGCCAACCTCGATCTCTCCACCATTGAGACCACCCTGCACCTGGGCGCCCACGCCGACGGGCCGAGCCACTACACGCTGGGCGCGCCCGGGATCGGCGAGCGCCCGCTCGACCTGTATTACGGCCCGGCCGAGGTGATCCGCGTGAACGTCGGCCGCGGCGAGCGCATCGGCCCTCAGCACCTGCCCGGCCCGGTGCGGGCGCCGCGCGTGCTCTTCTGGACGGGCACCTTCCCCGATCCCGAGCATTGGAATACGGACTTCGCCAGCCTCTCCCCGGAGCTGGTGGACGCGCTGGCCGCCCAGGGGGTGGTCCTGGTCGGGCTGGACACGCCGAGCGTGGACCTGATGGACGACAAGCTGCTGCTCTCCCACCAGGCGCTCGCGCGGCACGACATGGCGAACCTGGAGGGCCTGGTGCTCGACCACGTCCAGCCCGGGCTGTACACGCTGATCGCGCTGCCGCTGCGGCTGCTGGGCGCGGACGCGAGCCCGGTGCGGGCGGCCCTGGTCGAGGGCTGAGCGTACGAAAATGTCGCGACGCTGTCGCGACAAAATGAGACGCGGGGCGCGCCCAGGCACGAGGCGGCGCACGATTCTCCCGGTTGAGCCGACCTCGGACGGAGGCCCAGCGCGCGGCGCGCTTTTTGCAGTGTCTGCGCGCACGCGAGCCGAGAGAGCCCACCGATGTCCAGCGCCACCCTCCCCACCTCCGCTGTCCCCGCGGCGGCGCCTCGCCCGCGCTGGCCGGGGCTGGCGCTGGGCTTCGGGCTCGCGCTGGGCGTGGCGCTGGTGGCGCGGCCGCTGGCCGAGTGGATCGGGGCGGCGGTGCTGACCTTCCAGGGACTGGATCCGGCCGCCACCGCGAGCCCGGTCTCGCCGGTCCCGGTCGCGGTGATCCTCGGGCTGCTGGTGGCGAACACCGCGGGCGTGCCCGCGCTGGCGCGACCGGGCCTGGACGAGACGGTCAAGCGGGTGCTGCGGCTGGGCATCGTGCTGGTGGGCATCAAGCTGTCGGCCCTGGCGGTGCTTCAGGTCGGGCTGGTCGGCGTGCCCGTCGTGCTGGCGCTGGTGAGCTTCGCCCTCGGCGTGACCCTGCTGCTGGGGCGGGTCCTCGGGGTGAGTCGGCGGCTCTCCCTGCTCGCGGCCGCGTCAACCGCCATCTGCGGCATCACCGCCACCCTGGCCGTCGCGCCGGCGATCGACGCCGACGATCGCGAGGTGGCCTACACCATCGCCAACGTCACCCTGTTCGGGCTGGTGGCCATGCTCGCCTACCCCTACCTCGCCCACGCCCTCTTCCCGCTGGCCTCGGGCTCGGCAGGGCTCTTCCTGGGCACCGCCATCCACGACACGAGCCAGGTCATGGGCGCGGCGATGTCCTATGACCAGCTCTTCCAGGACGAGCGCGCGCTGCAGGTGGCGACGGTGGCCAAGCTGACGCGGAACACCCTGCTGGTCGCGGTCGTGCCGCTGCTCGGCTGGCTGGCCTCACGCGAAGCGACGAGCGGCGGTGTCAGCCCGGGGTGGAGGAAGCTCTTCCCGACCTTCGTGCTGGGCTTCCTGGGGATGGCGATCCTGCGCAGCGCGGGCGACGCCGGGCTGGCGGGCGGCGGACGGGCGCTCGGCCTGCTGGAGGCCGCCGACTGGAAGACCCTGACGAAGCTCCTCGGCGACACGGTCGCTACGCTGGCCCTGAGCACGGCCCTGGCGGCGGTGGGGCTGACGACGCGGCTCTCGACGCTGCGCGGGCTGGGCCTGCGGCCGCTGCTGCTCGGCCTCAGCGCGGCGCTGGCCGTGGGGCTCGCCTCGCTGGGGCTGGCGGCGCTGATGGGCGGGTGGCTGGGGTAGGCCGGCGCTACGGCCCCTCCGCTCCCGCGGCGATCCAGCGCCGCAGCAGCGCGATCTGGTCCTCGGTCAGCGCGATCGCGTAGGTGTCCTCGGGCGGCATGGCCTCGCCGAGCTCGGGGTCGTCCACCAGGCGCCGGATGATCAGCGAGGCGTCCGGGTCGCCGGGCACGACGTAGCGCAGGGTGGGCGCGGAGTGCGGGTCGGCGTTCAGCAGCAGCGCATAGGAGGCCGCCGCGTCGCCGTCCTCGAGGAACCTGCCGATGTAGGCGCTGGTGTGGCAGGTGCCGCAGCCCGCCTCGAGCACATAGAGCGCCTCGGTGAAGCTGGGCGCGTCGGGCTCGCCGGCGGTGTCCGCTGACGCCGTGTCCTCCGACGCCGTGTCCTCCGACGCCGTGTCCTCCGACGCCGTGTCCTCGGCGGCCGGGTCCACGCCGTCGTCCGTCCTGGGGAGGGGCTCGGTCGTGCAGGCGAGGGCGAGAAGCAGGAACATGGGGCCTCCAAGCGGCGTAGAGCGCCGCGTTTCGTGTGCTGACACGAACACCATAGCCCAGGCGACTAAACGGAGAATCGAAATGATCTGTTCAATATTGTTCTGTCCAGCCGAACACTCCCGCTCCCGATCCGCGCGCCTCAGCCGCGCTCCTCCCGGGCATAGGGGAGGCCGAGGGCCGCGGGGGCGCCGCGACGACCGCGCCGGGCGGTCAGGGCGAGGACGAGGATGGTGACGACATAGGGGAGCATCTTGAGGGCGTAGACGGGGACCTCGATGCCATAGGCCTGGGCGCGGAACTGCATGGCGACCAGGCCGCCGAAGAGCCAGGCGCCCAGCACGATCCAACGCGTGGACCAGCCGGCGAAGATCACCATCGCCAGCGCGATCCAGCCGCGCCCGGCGATGAGGCCGTCGCTCCAGCCGGGGGTCTCGCCCAGCGAGATGGCCGCGCCGCCCAGCCCCGCCAGCGCGCCGCCAAAGGTGCAGGCGGCGACGCGGAGACGCGCGACGTCCACGCCCAGCGCGTCGACCAGGCGGGGGTTCTCCCCACAGAACTGAAGCTGCAGCCCGAGCCGGGTGCGCGTGAGCACGAACCCGACCGCCACCGCCAGCCCGAGCGAGATCCACACCAGCGCGTGCTGCTGAAAGAGGGCCGAGCCCAGCACGGGCAGATCGGCCAGGCCCGGGATCCACTGGCGGTCGAAGCTCGGCGCGACCCGGCCCACGTGGGCCTGACCGAGCGTCGAGGAGAGGCCGAGCCCCAGGGTGAGCACCGCCAGCCCGCTCACGACCTGGTTGACCCGCAGATAGACCGAGGGCAGGGCGTGGACGAGGGCGAGCAGCGCGCCGACCAGGATCGAGGCGAGGACACCCAGCCAGGGGCTGCCCGTGCCGAGGGCGACGAGAAAGCCCGCGCAGGCCCCCGCCGCCATCAGCCCCTCCACGCCCAGGTTCAGCACGCCCGCCCGCTCGCTGACCAGCTCGCCCAGCCCGGCCAGCAGGATGGGGGTGCCGCCCGCGACGGCCGCCGCGACGAGGACGAGGACCAGCTCCATCAGCCGCCCTCCTGCGCAGGCCCGACGCGCACGAGCCGAAGCTGCGTGAACGCCAGCCCGCTCAGCAGGGTGACGAAGAGCACCCCCTTGAAGACGGCCACGCTGCTGGCCGAGACGCCGGGCAAGGACACCTGCGCGGCCTCACCGCCCACCTCCAGCGCGCCCAGGAGCAGCGCGACGAGGGCCGCCCGCACCGGCCGTGTCCCGGCGATGAAGGCGGCCAGAATGGCGGTGTAGCCGTAGCCGGGCGACATGACGGGCTGCAGGCGGTGCTGCACCCCCGCGACCTCGACGGCGCCGGCCAGACCGGCCAGGGCGCCGGCGAGCAGGAAAGCCGTGGACTTGATCTCTCCTACGCGCAGCCCGGCGTATCGCGCGGCCTCCGCGCTCTGGCCGACCAGGCGGACGCGGTAGCCGGCGACCGTGTGGCGGAGCGCCCAGCCCATGATGACCGCCAGCAGCACCACCAGGATCACGCCGCCGTGCACCCGGCCGAACAGGGTCGGGAGCTGCCAGACCGGCGCGAGGGTGGCCGTGTAGGGCATCCCGTCCTGCCCCTTCCACGGGCCGTAGACCCACAGCTCCACCCAGGCGATCGCGACGTAATTCAACATCAGCGTCGATAGAATCTCGCTCACGCCCAGCCGGACATGAAGGAGGGCCGGGATCGCCGCCCAGGCCGCGCCCGCCAGCGCCCCCGCCATCAGGACGAGCAGGGGCCCCAGGGGCCCGGGGTGGGTGGTGGCGAACATGGCCAGCCCCGTTCCCGCCCAGGCGCCCACATAAAGCTGACCTTCTGCGCCGATGTTCCAGAGGCCGACCCGCCGCGCCAGCGAGACGGAGAGCGCGCACAGCGCGATGGGGCTGGCCTCGATCAAGGTCTCCGACCAGCCGAAGCGGCTGCCGAAGGGCTCGCGCACCAGGGCGATCAGGCCGTCGATGGGCGAGACGCCGTTGGCGGCGAAGAGGGCGGCGCCCGAGAGCGCGGCCAGGGCCAGCCCCACCCCCAGCACCAGGAGCCGATCGCCCGGGCGCTCCTCGCGCGGCACGAGCGCCCAGCTCATGGTGGCCCCTCCGTCTCTACGGCGTTGCCGAAGAGGTTCAGGTCCGCCTGGGTGTTCTGGCCTCGCCCGCCCATCCACAGCCCGATCGTGTCCCGGTTGGCCACAGCGCGGCTGGCGACGCCGACGACGCGCCCGCCGTAGAGCACGGCGATCTGGTCGCTCATGCGAAAGAGCTCGTCGAGATCCTCGCTGATCAGGACGACGGCGCCGCCGCTCCAGCGGGCGCGCAGGAGGCGCTCGCGCACGGCCTCGGCCGCCAGCATGTCCAGGCCGCGGGTGGGGTAGGCGGCGACGATGAGCTCCGGCCGGCCGCTCAGCTCGCGGGCGAGGATCACCTTCTGCAGGTTGCCGCCCGAGAGGTTTCCAGCGGGCGTGTCCGGGCTGGGAGTGACGATGCCGTACTCCTCGATCCGACCGCGCGCCCAGATCCGCGCGCGCTCCCAGTCCACGACGCCCGCGCGGGAGAACTCGCGGGCGACGTTGCGCATGATGAGGTTCTCCAGCACCGAGAGCGCGCCGACAGCGCCCGTTCGAACACGATCCTCGGGGATATAGGCCACGCCCAGGCGCGCGAAGCCGGAGGCGGAGAAGCGGGTGACGGTCTGACCGAAGAGCCTGACCTTGCCCGCGCTGGGGTGGCGCAGACCGGCGATCAGCTCGGCCAGCGCGAGCTGACCGCTGCCCGCCACGCCGGCGATGCCCAGCACCTGCCCGGCGGAGAGACGCAGGGTGGCATTCATCAGCTCCAGGCGGCCCGAGGGCCCGCGCACCGTCACGCCTTTCAGGCTGAGCACCTCGTTGCCGACATGAATCTCCGAGGTGGGCATGGCGCGCGAGATGGGGCGGCCGACCATGAGAGTGGCCAGATCGTCGGTGGACAGCTCGCCGCGCGCGAAGGTGCCGCGGACCTCGCCCTTGCGCAGGACGGTGACGCGATCGGCGATGACCTGCACCTCGTCGAGCTTGTGGGTGGTGAAGACCACCGAGCCGCCTGTCGCACGAAAGCGGCTGAGCGCGCCGAGCAGAGCGCCGGCCTCGGACGTGGTGAGCAGCGCGGTGGGCTCGTCCAGCAACAGGACACGCGCCCCCAGAAAGAGCGCGCGAATGACCTCGATCTTCTGGCGCTCGCCCACCGGGAGCTCGCGCACGGGCACGTCGAGCTGCAAGCTCATCCCGTGGCGACGCGCGGTCTCCTCCACGGCCGCGCGCGCCCGATCCCAGCGGGGGATGGCGCCCAGGCCCTCCCAGCCCAGCGCGATGTTCTCCAGCGCGGTGTGACGGTCGGACTGCACGAAGTGCTGGTGGACCATGCCGATCCCGGCGGCGCGCGCGTCGGAGGGCAGCCAGGGATCGCGGGCCTTCCCGTCGATCTCCACCCGCCCGCCGTCCAGCCGCACCATCCCGGCCAGCACCCCGAGCAGCGTGCTCTTGCCGGCGCCGTTCTCGCCGAGCAGGGCGTGGACCTCGCCGGGCGCCAGATCGAAGTCCACCTCGCCCAGCGCCGTGATCACCCCGAAACGCCGGCTCACGCCGCGCAGCGCGGCGACGGGGCTCGGGGGGGTGGGCGACTGCTCCAAGGGCGCCTCGCTAGCGGGGGAGGGTGCCCTCGACACCCTCGACGAACCAGTCCATGCGGAGCAGCTCCTCGTCGGTGAGCGCCTGGCCCGCGGCCAGCGCCTCGGTGCCGTCCTGGCGCCGCAGCGGGCCCAGGAAGACGCGCCGCGTGCCGGCCACGATCTCCGCCTGCTGGGACTCCACCAGGGCTTTTACCTCGGGAGGGACCAGATCGGTCATGGGGGCCAGCTTGACCAGCCCCGAGTCCATCCCCAGATGGATGTCTTCGCTCTTCCAGGTGCCAGCTCGCACCTGCTCGGCGGCCCGCGTATAGACCACCGACCAGTCCCACAACGCGCTGGTCAGGTAGGCCTTCGGCGCCACCTCGCGGGCGTCGGAGTCGTAGCCGATGGCGAGCGCGCCCCGCTCGTCTGCGGCCTTGATGTGGGCGGTGGAGTCTGCCCCGCTGGCGATCACGTCGGCCCCGGCGTCCAGCATCGCCAGCGCCGCCTCGCGCTCCTTGCCGGGGTCGAACCAGGCGTTCGTCCAGACCACGCGCACGGTGGCCGCCGGATTCGCCGCGCGCACGCCGAGCGTGAACGCGTTGACGAAGCGGACCACCTCGGGGATGGGGTGCGGCGCGACATAGCCCACCGTGCCGCTCTTCGACATCTTGCCCGCGACCAGCCCGGTCAGGTACTTCGCCTGCTCCATCCTGCCGAAGTAGGTGCCGACGTTCTCGGCGCGCTTGTAGCCGGAGCAGTGCATGAAGACGACGTCCGGGTAGCGGGCGGCGACCTCCAGCGTGGGGTCCATGTAGCCGAACGAGGTCGTGAAGATGAGCTTGTGACCCTTCTCGGCGAGCTGGCTGATCGCGCGCACGGCGTCGGCGCCCTCGGGCACGGTCTCCAGCACGGTGGTCTCGACCCAGGGCAGCCGCTCGACCATCGCCTTGCGGCCGAGATCGTGGGCGGTGGTCCAGCCGCCGTCGCCCACCGGGCCCACGTAGACGAAGGCCGCTCTCAGCTTCTCGGCGGCCGGCGCGGGCCCCTGGGCGGGCGTCTCGGGCGCGGGCGCGCCGCCGCAGGCGATGAGCGCGACCAGGCAGAGGGCCAGGCAGAGGAGGTGCAGCGAGGCGCGAACAACGGTCATGCGAGGCGTCCTACAGCGTGCGCTTGACGTGCCCGTCTCCATCAAGCTCGATGGGCGTGGACGGCGGCTCGGGAGGCGCGGCCTCCTGCGGGGGCGGATCGCGGCGGAGGGACGCGGCCTTCGGGCGCGGCGTCGTGGCGAGCTCCCGCTCCAGGCCGGCCTCGTGCGCGGCGTCGTGGGCGTCCGGGCGGGTGCTGACCAGCCACTTGCCCTTGGCGAGGTTGCCGATGCGGTTGATGATGGACATGTCTCCATCGTATGTCAGCGCGGGCGCGCTGTCAGCCTGGGGCCGCCCACGATAGGTCAACCCCATGTCAGAGCCTGTGCGCCTGGACGCCGTTCGATTCGCCTGGGGCAGCGCACCGCCGCTGCTGGACGGGCTCAGCTTCGAAGCCGAGGCGGGGGGGATCACCGCGCTGGTGGGCGCGAGCGGCTGCGGCAAGTCCACGGTGCTGCGCCTGGTCGCCGGCCTGCTCAGGCCGAGCGCCGGGACCGTCGCGGCGCCGGGCCGCGAGCGCGCCTTCGTCTTTCAGACCCCGACGCTGCTGCCCTGGCGGAGCGT